>NZ_JAUPTE010000050.1:0-48425 GCF_036701705.1 Microcoleus sp. w1-18aA5
ACGTCTTAAGTTTAACTCCAATCAGGCAACTTAATGTTTTGTTACATAGATTGGTTTTTTCCCGCCTATCTACTTACCACCATATTTACTCTGTGCTTCAAAAACAATCACATCAAAAAAGAGATTAATTATGTTGAACCAAAAAGCATCGCTTGAGTCAGTTTTGATTCCCGAACAAAAACAAGAAGAAATAGCAAAATTAGATCGGATTCTCAGCCACGAATTTGCACAACCAAAATTAGTGGGAAGTAACGGAGAAGAGATAGTAATTCCTGAATCAGTCTACAGCATTTTGCGTCAGGTCGTGCGTGCAATGGCATCAGGTCAAGCTATCTCTCTAGTACCTCACAATCACGAACTGACAACACAAGAAGCTGCTGATATTCTGAATGTATCCCGACCATTTCTGGTCAAGTTACTAGACCAGGGAGAAATTCCTTGTATCAAAGTAGGAAAGCATAGACGTATTCGTTTGGAGGATTTAACTTTATATAAAGAACATCGAGACAACCAACGTCGCAAACACTTGGATCGGCTAATCGAGATGACCGAAGAAGCTGGTTTGTACGAGGCATAGAAATAATTCCAACATTAATATGTCTAAGCTTAGTGTTGTCCTCGATGCTTGTGTCCTGTTTCCTATGTATCTGCGCGATACTCTGCTTTCTACCGCCGAGGCTGGTCTGTATTTACCCTATTGGTCGCAGAAAATCCTGGATGAAGCAATGAGCAACCTTGTCCGCCAAGGGATATTATGCCAGGAGAAAGCAATCAATCTTGAAGCGGAAATCAATGCAGCCTTTCCCGAAGCAATAATTGAAGTACCTGTCGGCTTAGAGCAAATCATGAAAAATGACCCTAAAGACCGTCATGTTCTTGCTGCTGCTGTAACAGCAAATGCTGATGTCATTGTTACCAGCAATCTAGCGGATTTCAAAGAAAAGGATTTAGCTCCTTGGAACATCAAATCGCTGTCACCTGATGAGTTTATGAGCGATCTATTTGACGAATACCCGGACTTAATAGTGAGATTATTACGGCAACAGTCGGAAAGGTACAAAAAACCTCCGAAGACTGTTGCTGAATTACTTGAATTTTTGGAAAAAAAAGCAGGTATGCCCAAATTTGCTAGTGATATTTTGTTATATGAATATAGTCTAGATATTGTGGAAACTGCGGAAACAGTCTTAAGAAACTACGGCAGACAAATACCCGAAGGCGGTAAATTTCTTGAGGGAGAGCGGTATCGTATTTGGCAGCAAGAAAAAACACTTACAATTACTGCGAAAGATGGTAGAGGTGAAATTCTACGATTTCAGAATCAGGAAATTGAGGGGAATATCTCATCAGAGGATGTCAAAGCCTTAAAAATATTTGCTCAAAGCTTGGAGTGAGAATTAACAATAAATAGGGTTGAGGAGCAACAAGCTGATTAAAATAACCGATTTGCAGGAGCTAAAGGAGCTACAAGATGAATAGCCGTTACAGTCTCATCATCCAGTGGTCAGAAGAAGATCGACTTTTTGTTGTCAGGTGGCCTGAGTTTACCGATGTCATGCAGCCTTGTACTCACGGACACACTTACGAGGAAGCAGCAAAACACGGACAAGAATTGTTAGAAACATTGATTGAACTCTATCAAGAAGACGGCAAACCTCTACCACAACCTCACACGTTGGGGAAACGACTACAAATTGCTTAAAGTTGTTATACAATCTCTGCTACCATTCACCATAAACACCAACTAAAAACCCTATGACTTCTCAACCCTCCAAGCCAAATGTTCAAGACCTGCAAAGACAGGTAATTGCCCTGTTACAAGAAGTTAGCACTCTGATGGGTCGCGCTAGCAAAGAACTTAAGTCTGAGGATAGCTCAGAAAACAAGTACCAGATATATCAACAGGAAATTGCAAAGGAGATTGGTACAGTCACAGACCTAAAACTCAGAATGGCTATTGCCGCACCGATGAATGCTGGCAAGTCCAAAATTATTAATGCCATTATTGGTCAAGAACTCCTGCCAAGTTCTGCTACAGCGATGACCACACTGCCAACAGAGATTGTATTGAAAGAAAATGCAGCCGAGCCGATTCTAAAATTGAGTCCTAGAATTTGTGAAGCATTTAAGAAAGCATTGGATGCTATCAGGCAGGAAATTGAGCAGCAAGGGATGGAAGAAGTTCTTAAGCATACTGGTGAATATCCGCATTTAGCAAGTTTACTCCAAGAAATCCACAGTGATACAGATTTTGGGATTTCCGAAGAAATCTCTGGCAGTAAGAATATCAACAAGATCCTGACAGAGTTGAATCATATTATCCGTCTTTGCAACATTTTGGCCGTATCCCAAGATCAAGATCCTCTCCAGTTGCTCAATGACAATGACATTCCATCTATCGAAACTCCTTTTTTCAGAACAGAGCAAAATCAACAACTAGAGAAGCTAGGTAATCTTGTAATCGTTGATACGCCTGGGCCAAGTGAAGCCGGAGTCAGCGAAAAACTAGAAATTGTAGTTTCCAAGCAACTTAAGCGTAGCCAACTTGTGCTGCTTGTCCTGAATTTTACTGAATTGAGGGCTGAAGCAGCCGAAAAAATTAAAGCAGAAGTTCACAAAGTTATTAGAACAAGCAGTCAAGAAAATTTATATGTTTTAGTTAATAAAATTGATGAGCGTCGTCGAGGTGACATAGATACCGAAATGGTAAAACAATTTGTTGCTAATAACCTCGAACTGGGCGACACAGACCGCGTATTTGAAGTTTCTGCTAGGCAAGCATTCTGCGCTAAGGATTTTCTCCGTCAATCATCTTTCAGTAGTCAAGATATTAAAGATCCTGAAGCTGCCGAAGCATTAGCTAGAGAAGTCTGGCCTGTTGATTGGGAGGATGAACTGGAGGATGCAACTGTAGAGGAATTACAAAAGAAAGCGGTAAAACTTTGGAAAGCATCAAAGTTTGCATCTTTTCTGGAAGAAGCAATTAATGTAATTTTGCTACAAGTTGCCCCCCGCTGCATGGAGTTTGCATTGAATCGTTGTCTTATTCATCTAGATGATTTATGTAACAATGCAAAAAATGACCTGACTTACATTAACAGTAATGCTGAAAAGCTTCAGCAAGCAATTGAGGATCTTAACAAAGAGCTTTCTAGTCTAACTGCTTGCCGTCGGAGTCTAGATGAAGAGGTTGCCCAAACAAAAAAGCAAATAAAGGAAACCGTAAACGCCAACCTAGAAACCCTCAAAAAAGACGTTAAAAACGAACTTGACACACTATTGAAAAAGTATGTTTTAGATTCTGCTATAACAGTATTTTCCAAGTGGTTGGACGACATATCCAACATCTTTAATAGAGATAAAGATGAATTTGAATTTGATAGTAAGCAAGATGCCAAGCTATTCGCTGAGCAAATAGCAGCTTCGGCGAAGCAAATTATTGAACGTCAATTGGATGTCGCTTGTAAAGAGACGGATACACAGACTGAAAACAGGATTCAAAAATTATCCGAGTCACTAGATAATGAAACTAAGCCTATTATTGAACGCGCTCAAGATAGGTTAAAAAGAGATTTTGATGTTATTTTTAAGCCAGATATACTCAAGCTAGCTGATATTTACATAGAAGTGAATACCCCTGATCTTGAATTCAGAGGGTATGGGTTATCTGATTTACTCGCAGCATTGTTAGAAGAAGCATTTGGTGGTTTGTTGGTGCAGTTTGCTGCTCGTTTAGTGGCAATGGTAGCTAACAGTCCAATACTGAGCGCAATTTATGGTGCAGTTAGCACCTTTTTTGGTTGGTTCCGTGTGGACTTAGACAAACTTGTATATAAAGAAAGATATACAGTTAACATAATCCTTTTCAAGGGGGAAATTGTTAAATTCTTTGACAATAAAGTCGAAGAAATTCAAGAACAATCTAACCGATTGATTGAGCAATCATTGGATCAACAAATTAAAAGGTACTTTGAGGCTCTAGACTCTCTTGTAGGTGATTATAGGAAGGATTTGGAGCAATCACTAAAAGCTCAAGCTTTACCTTTAGAAACACTGAAAGAATTAAAGCAAGCGCTTGAATCATTTTCAGTAGGTAATGATAAATTACAGGTGGATAAGTTGAAAGAGAAGGCTAATGAACTTCTGAGTCAGACAAAACCATTAATAGCAAGCTGAGATGCGCTTACGTTTTTTACTAATTTAAGATTTCTGGAACAGGAACTTATTAAGTAAACTAGGTTTGTTCAAAGCAATATCAGTCAAATATGGAATAAGTGCAAAACCGATACACTCTGCTAAACGCGGCGACACGGCATTTCCAATTTGCCACATAGCCTTTTTCATTGAACCTTCAAAAATAAATGAATCCGGGAAACTTTGCAATCTAGCCATTTCACGAGCTGAAATCACGCGGTTGAGATAAGGGTGAATATGAGTGCCACCGTGATTTTCTTTAACAGTCATACTCGGTTTTCCCGGATACTGTCGCTTGAAAGCATCGGCGTAGCTTTCATACAAAGAACCGCCTGGTGGAACTTTAGCAAGTCTTTCCATGTACTGAACAGAATGACGAGTCCATTCGTGGTTGATTTCTGGGATGGGAGTATACTCTGGTAAATCATCAATTGCTGACTCAATCGCTTTGTATTGTTCTGGAAACAATTGCGGCTTCGGATAGGGATTTTGCATCCCAAATCTATTGGCAATAAAAATGGCTCGCGGGCGGATTTGCGGGATTCCATAGGCGGCTGATTCCAGAACAGCAACGGACATATGGGGATAGCCAATTTCCTCAAAAGCCTCGCAAATGGCTTGCTTAACAGCTCCTTTTTGCATAGTCAATATTCCGGGTACGTTTTCCATGACAACATACCAAGGACTTATTTCAGAGACGACGCGGACAAACTCTCTAAAGAGGCGATTTCGAGGGTCGTTGGGGTCGCGTTTTCCTGCAACTGAGAAACCTTGACACGGCGGCCCGCCTACAACAACATGAACTTCGGGCGAACCAATTTCAGCGAGCAACTTTTGGGGATTTAAGTTTTTTATATCGTCGCACAAGTGATGGCAATCGGGAAAGTTTTTTGTATGAGTTGCCGAGGCGATGGGATTAATTTCAACACTTGCTACTGGTCGAAAACCAGCTTGCAATAAACCTTGGGTCATGCCGCCAGCACCGCAAAAAAGATCGACAAATGTATAGTCTAATTTTGGCAGTGACTGAGATTCAACATCAATGAATATCTTGTAGGGGTCGCAGTCATTTGCTTCTAGTTCGCGTTGGATGCGTTCGTAACGCCCTAATTTTGCTTTCTTCTGCTTTTTGGCAGGAATTGGTTCTGACTCATTTGAGAACAAAGACAGTTGTATTGCTTCCATTTTATATTTTTTTACTGCGTTCTATCTGATGTTGCCCGCTTGGGTCAGGGTGTAGGGATCGATCGCACTTAGAGTCGGAGAGTGCGATCGTCTCACATATTGCACCATTCTCGCTTAACACGCTTTCCGACCTGTTCCACAAAGAGTGAGTTTTTTTGTGGGCTGGGCCCCAGAGTCCGCCCATAACAGGCTTATTGAGAATGCGACAAGATGTGAGTTGTAACTGAGATGTTGCACCATTCTCAAGAACAGGCAAGATGCCTGTTCCACAAGAGATGAATTTTATTGTGGAACAGGCATCTTGCCTGTTCCTAAAAAGCTTATTGAGAATGGTGCAATATGTCAGTTGTCAGGCAGTATTCTCCTAAAAACCAGGTTTCTGAGTACCCGCGCCTCGATTTTCAGCTTTTAGAGAGATGTAAAAACTCGCCCGATCGCTACACTATGATTAACTAGGAACTCAGCAATTTGGGAGACTAGGTGAATTGAAATTCGTGTCCGACCCGCGAATAACAGTCAAAATCCGCAAAATGAACGAGCGGGTGCGGTGGCAAGAACAGTCGATCGTCCATCGGGGAATCGACCAAACTCGGATGGTTTTAGAATCTCAAACCACCGACTCTCCAGAGTTTTCGTTTTTAGTCGTAGGCGACAGCGGCACGGGCAATCACCGCGGTTACAATCCCCAGCGGCAGATTGCCGAACAGATGGTCTCCGAGCGCGAAACTTGCCGTTTCGTCGTCCACACGGGCGATGTAGTTTATCTCGTAGGTTCCAGCGAATATTACTTGCAAAACTTTATTCGCCCCTACCGAGAATTTATAGTCGGCGGCGAGCATCCCTCTCGCATTGCCTACGATCGCATGGTGTTTAATTTTCCGTTTTTGCCCGTACCGGGAAACCACGACTATTACGACTTGCCGATAGTCTACGGCCTTCTGTCAGCGACAGCTTTGCCGCTGCGCCGGCTGTTGGGTTCCAAGTTGGATCTCGATGTCGGCTGGCACGGTTCCGATCGCGGAAACACCTACGCCAAAGCCTTTCTCGACTACCTGCAAGCTCACAAAATGCCGGGAGAACTCGATCGCCACCTAGACGCCCACTACACCGCCAGCACCAGCACAGGCCGCTGCATCCGCTACCAACCCGGACGCTTTACCCGCTTACCCAACCGCTACTACACCTTCCGCAGTGGCGGCATCGACTTCTTCGCCCTCGACTCCAACACCTTCAACGAGCCATTACCGATCCCGAAAACCAAACAGGGCGACATTCGCCGCCAGAATTTGGAACTAGATCGCCAGAAGTTGGAACAAGAAAAATTGGCAATGATCGAAATGTGCGATCGGCTCAACCCCGAAATTCCCGAGGAAGACGAACAGCTAGACGACTTGGCGGCCAAGTTAGAGCAAGTTGACGAAATGTTGATGGATATTGACAAACAACTGTCCCCCGACAAAACAGCCGCCACCGACGTTGAACAGCTCGAATGGCTGAAAAAAAGGCTGATTAACTCTTGGGGCGATTCCGAGGTGCGGGGGCGGGTAATTTACCTGCACCATCCCCCCTACGTGACCGAGGCGACAAAGTGGAATCAAGCTCAAACTTTGGCGGTTCGGTGGCGATTGCGCGAGGTACTCGACGGGGTGGCCGATGCAGTTGGGGATGTGGCGCGGGGGCGTCCGCTAGTAGATTTGGTGCTGACGGGCCACGCTCACTGTTTGGAATACCTGCGGACTGGGGATACTGGACACGGCGACTCTGGGATTAATTGGATTGTCTGCGGGGGAAGCGGCCACAGTCTCCGCCGCCAGCGCCCGGAAGGGCCGATGTTGGAGGAAGCATTGAGTCCTGAAGCTTATCGGTTGGCGCGGCAGTCTGGTTCCGAAACAGCCAGCCGGCGGGTAGCGGAATCTTTGCTATTTGTCGGCCGCAGCGGTCAAGGTTCCCATAAACGCCGTCCTTATTCGTGTTTGCGGATTGATGTTCTCGATGGATCTCCCCCGAAGTTCCGCATCCGACCTATTGTTGTCGAACGATTTGAGGGGAAATGGCAGGAGATCTCGATCGAACCTTTTGTGATTTAACTTTCGTTTTTCTGTAAGTCTCCATCCTTCTTAAAAATGTGGGCTTTGACCGATTCCGGTTCCCGCTTTTTTAAGGCTACGGGCGATCGAGAGCCGAATTCTCGCACAAAATACTTGTATCAACTTAATTCAGGACAAAAATTCCATGATTGCTAATTTAACCGCCACCGGCTGGGAAATTATTTACCACCGCGCCCACGCTTTACTCGCGGCGCAACTTGGCGGACAGTGGAAGCGCTCGAAATCTCCGGTTCGCCTCTACGAAACCATAGCGGCGATTTCGCATCACGACGATTTGGAGAAAGAGTGGGAAGAAAATATTTTGACTGAAGCGGGCGCGCCCTTTGATTTTACCTTGCAGACGGAAACTTCTCTGCCGAAAATTAAAGCCATGACGCAGAATTCCCTATATCGCGGTAGGTGGGTAGCCATGCTGATTTCTATGCACATGAGTTATCTCAATGAAGGAAAGCGGGGAGAGTCGAAGGAACTCGACGAGTTTTTGGACGAACAACTGGAAAATCAAAAAAAATGGCAAAAAGAGTTGAATATTTCCGAGGAAGATGCTAAGGCAGCTTATGCTTTTTTCCAGTGGTGCGATCGGCTATCATTAATTCTTTGCAGCCGCGAGTTACCCGCCGGAGAACGAGCTTTAGAAATTAGTGTCGGCCCGGACGGCAAGCGCTACGATATTGTACAGCACAGCAACGAACTCGTGACTGTAACTCCTTGGCCTTTTGAAGACGATAAATTTACTGTCAACGTCGAAGCGTGCAATTTAAATCAAGTCAAATTTGACACCAATGAGGAAATCAAGGAAGCGTTGCACAAAGCTCCGCGCAAAGTCTTAGAGTGGACTTTTGTCAAGTCTTAACTAAACCTTTGAAAAATAGGTGAGGGTTGTTGTGGAAGTTTAGCGGGCATGGCATTTGTGTTAACTTAATGTTAAAACCATGTCTAAATCAGGGTTATAGTTGAGCCTTGCTCCCCCTTAACTCCCCTTAATAAGGGGGGGATAAGAACAGTCAAAATGAGTCTTATTAAGGGGGATACGATCGCGATCGAAACTTGGATACAAACTAAACGAAAAAATCTAGAGTTTCAGTTCAGCCATTATCCATTACCTATTACCTATTATCAACTATGAAACGTTCAGCTTGCCTAATTTTCAATCCCGTCGCTGGTAACAGCGACCCCCACCAAGACTTAGCTAGAATTCAGGAACTTTTAGAGCCTTTTATTGACTTAGACATTCGGCTGACAACCCCCGAATTAGACGCAGACCAAATCGCCCGCGAAGCAGTTGATAGAGGAGTTGCGGAAATTATTGCTTGCGGGGGCGACGGCACATTATCAGCAGTTGCTGGAGCGATTGTCGGCACAAATATTCCTTTAGGAATTATTTCGCGGGGAACGGCTAATGCTTTTGCTAATGCTTTAGATATTCCGAATACAATTGAAACCGCTTGCGCCACTATTTTTGGAGGGCTGACGCGGGTGGTGGATGCAGCGATTTGCAACGGTGAAATGCCGATGGTTTTGTTAGCTGGAGTGGGTTTTGAGGCGGAAACCGTCGAACTAGCCGATCGCGAAATGAAGAATCGCTGGGGAATGCTGGCTTACATTCTTTCAGGAATTAAACAGTTAAACAATTTAGAAAGATTTGAAGCGGAAATCGAAACCGAAGATAAAATTATCAGCCTTACTGCTGTGGCCGTAACAGTGGCGAATGCAGCGCCGGCTACTTCGATTTTAGCTCAAGGCCCGGCAGGGATTGTTTTTGATGACGGCTTGCTGGACGTGACGCTGGTGGCGCCTGAGAATAAAGCTGGGGCGATCGCAGCTTCTTATCACCTTTTGCAAACAGCTTTGAGCGGCAATCCTACGGATCGCGACGACATCGGTTATTTGCGGGCAAAAAAAGTAAAAATCAGTGCCGATCCGCCTCAAAAAGTGGTTGTAGACGGCGAAATCATTGGCATGACTCCGGTTTCTATTGAGTGCGTTCCGGGAGGTTTAACTATTTTTGTACCGCGAGTTGAAGAAGAACCCGTGGTAGAAAAACTCACCGGTTTAGCGGACATCGAAATTACATTGAAGCCCTCAACGTAAAATTTTTAGCGACACAAACAATAACAAAGACCGCGCGGGCGGTCTTTGTTTTTTAGGCGTCTAAAATTTGGCGAATGCGGCGCTCCAAACGTTCGAGATCGAGTCCACCTTCATCGCGGCTGATGCGGCGCACGGTGACGTTAACATTGCTCAAATCTGCCAGCAAATCTTGCAGAATTTCTTGTTGCTGCCGAGCTTGAGTTATTTCGCGCGGTTCCTGCACCAAATCACGAACAATTGTATCTTCCGCGCGCGAAGCAACGATCGGGTCTACTTCGCCGTCTACGTGCACAAAAGTGCGCCGACCAGGCCCCCGTTCTTCTTCAATTGGTATTACTGCTGTTACTCGATCGGAGCGTACATATTTCCCAAATCCCAGGTGGACTAAGACAGAAGATTGTATTTTCATAGATAGCAAGTTTTATTTGTTAGTTATCTATATTTTAACTTTTTAAAATCGGATATGACAACTCAATTAGAGCTATTATTACTACAATGTATGTCGGTTTTTTCGATGTTTTAGAGTTGTCAATTTTTCTAAAAGATGCTAAGCTAATTAACTGGATATAACTTACCAACCGTGGGTCAGAAACCGGGTTTTTTACGAAAAGACACGCTCCTACCAGCAGATTTGGTAAAAACCCAGTTTCTTTGGTCGAAGTGCGTAAATCCTGTTACCATAAAATTCAAGCAGTTTGCGATCATCGCCCGCAGCGCATTTCAGGGACACAGCCTACCGATTCTAGATTTGAGCATTACTTCCACGGAAAAACAGGAAAGCCTAAATCATGCTAATTAGTCTCGACTTAGTTATCAGTATCCTGACTACAATTCCCTTCGGCACCATCAAAGACAAGTTTCAGCGCAACGAAAGTGTCATCAAAATCTTAAAAAGATTTAACCTCGACCCCGATGCTCCGCCCGCAGATTTTAGCGGAGTTTATGTTTATACTTTAGTAGAGTACGGCGCTGGCAAACCCAAGCAGATTTTAGAACTGTTTCGCCAAAAAGAGATTGAATCAGCATTTCGCAAAGCTTTCGAGTCCGATAGCCCAGCCATTTTAATTCAAGCAGGCGACGACTATCTTAATGAGAGTGCTTTAGGCAAAGAAATTCGAGATTTAGGCATTGACCCCAGACGGGAATTTATGGCATTTGCCGCCGTGTTTATGGAAGTAGCAAAGCGGACGCGGACGCTGGGAGATGTGATGATGGGAAATTCGATCGCATCTTTGCAAAAACGCCTATCTTTGGTAATGGATCGCATCGAACGCCTGCCCACTATCGAAGGAATTCGCACCGAGTTTGCACGACTGGAAGCCGAAGATTATCCCGCACTTCCCGCCGCAGCATCAACTAATATTCAAAAGTCTCAAGCTTTTATTTTATCACAACAAGTTCGAGGATGGTTTGAAACATTAAGTTATAAGTTTGAAACCTATCAAATATCGGAAGATAACTATTTTGAATGGATTATCAATGTTCCTGTCAGACGCAATCGGTACGATCGCATTTTAGTGCGCGGAATAGCCGGAGAAGCCGGACTCAGAGACATCTCAGCCCTGCGCGAGTCGGTAGAAAAACAGCGCACCGATGAAGGGTGGTTAGTCACCGCCCGCCGCATCAGTCGCGCGGCGCGGGATGAAGTAGAAAAAGATGAAAATCGCGATTTAGCTTGTTATACCTTCGATGAATTACTCGACCAAGATGCCGATTTTACCGCTTATCTGAATTGGCTAGAAACAGAAATTACCAGCCGAGGAATTGATACCAAATATGTGCCGCTAGCTTGTACGAAAGAAGAAATCGACCCCGATACTCACCGCAAGATAGGCGTGAGTCATTATGGCGATCGAGATGGCTGGATCGAAGGTTATCTTGACCTGTGGTTGAATGACCCAGTAAAAGAACATATTTCAGTTTTAGGAGAATTTGGAACTGGAAAAAGTTGGTTTGCGATGCACTATGCTTGGATGGCGCTGCAACGCTACCGAAATGCTCAAAAGCGGGGATTAGAACGTCCGCGTTTGCCGTTAGTAATTCCTTTGCGAGATTACGCCAAAGCAGTTAGTGTCGAGTCGCTATTTTCCGAGTTTTTCTTTCGCAAGCACGAGATACCTTTGGCGGGTTATTCGGCCTTTGAACAACTTAATCGCATGGGTAAATTTCTGTTAATTTTCGATGGTTTTGATGAAATGGCCGCTAAGTGCGATCGGCAAGAAACCATCAACAACTTCTGGGAACTAGCAAAAGCCGTCGTTCCCGGCGCAAAAGTCATCCTCACTTGCCGTACCGAACACTTTCCTGAAGGCAAGGAAGGACGGGCATTGTTCAATGCAGAACTGCAAGCATCAACAACCATTTTAACAGGCGAAATTCCCCAATTTGAAGTCTTAGAATTAGAAAAATTTAACGACGAGCAAATTAGGCAAGCGCTGTCATTTCAAACAGAAGCGGCGACAGTAGAAAAAGTTATGGGAAACCCGCAACTATTGGATTTAGCGCGTCGCCCGGTGATGACCGAGTTAATTTTGGAAGCATTGCCCGATATTGAAGCTGGAAAACCAGTCGATATGTCGCGGATTTATCTGTATGCGGTGCGGCGGAAGATAGAGAGAGATATCAAAGCTGAACGTACTTTTACTTCTGTAGCAGATAAGCTTTACTTTTTGTGCGAACTGTCTTGGGAAATGCTGTCTACCAACCAAATGAGTCTCAATTATCGCGGTTTTCCCGATCGCATTCGCAGCTTGTTTGGTTCCGTCGTGCAAGAGGAAAAAGACTTAGACCACTGGCACTACGACATGATGGGTCAAACGATGCTAATCCGCAATGCAGATGGCGATTATACTCCGGCCCACCGTTCGTTGTTAGAGTTTTTTGTCGCTTATAAATTTGCAGCGGAATTGGGAGTTTTGGCCGCAGATTTTACCGAATTAGTTGCGCCCGAACAGTCTTGTTTAGATCCTAATGCAGCGCCTCAAAAATATACTTGGTCTAATTATTGTCGATTGCAAGCCCAGAAGAGAAATAATGGTGAGCTTATCGCGCCTTTGCAGGGATTTACTGCTGAAGATTTAGGGCAACTTTGTCAGAGTTTCGGAAAAGCGCCGCTGACAAAAGCAGTGATGGATTTATTGTTACCAATGGTAGGGGCGGTGTCCTCGTGCCGGCCTTGCCTCGATGTAGCGGTAGCTACGGAGGAATTATTGGAAATTCTGGAAGCAACGCGGGGAAAAACTGAAAGTGAGGTAGGTTATGTGGGAGGGAATGCGGCGACGCTGTTGGTGAAAATCGATCGCACTGCGTTAGAAACAAAAGACCTGTCTCGTGCGGTTATTTTAGGTGCTGATTTTACAAATGCGACGCTGCGTCGCGTCAACTTTGCTGAAGCTAATTTGGCTAATTCTGATTTTACTAAAATCTTCAGCAGCGTGCGATCGGTCATATTTAGTCCCGATGGCAAACTGTTAGCTACAGGTGATACTGATGGCGTAGTTCGCTTGTGGGAAGCTGGCAGTTGCAGAGAAATATTGACCTGTAAAGGACATACCAACGTGGTGGAGTCAGTCGCCTTCAGTCCTGACGGTGAGATACTTGCTAGCGGGAGTTATGAAAATACAATCAAGTTATGGGATGTCAAGACTGGTGAATGTTTAAAAGTTTTGCAGGGACATACCGGATCGGTAATGTCAGTCACCTTCAATCCTGATGGAAATCTACTCGCTAGCGGGAGTTTCGATTGCACGATCAGGTTATGGGATATCCGCACAGGTGAATGCTGCAAAATTTTGCAAGACCATACTAAAGTTGTATTTTCAGTTGCTTTCCATCCTGCTGGTGAGATACTTGCCAGTGGAAGCGGCGACACAACAGTAAGGCTGTGGAATGTCGGTACTGGTGAATGCCTCAAAATTTTGTACGGTCATACTAAAAACGTGTTTTCAGTAGCTTTCCATCCTGCGGGTGAAATACTTGCTAGTGGCAGCAGCGAAAAAACAGTGAAACTGTGGGATATCAGTAGCGGTGAATGTCTCAAAACTTTGGAGGGACATGGCGATCGAGTACGGTCAATAGCCTTCAGTCCTTCGGGCGAAATACTCGCAAGTGGAAGTCACGATCGAACTGCAAAGCTGTGGGATATCCGCACTGGAGAATGCTTGAATACTTTGCAAGGACATAGCAATCAAGTAAGGTCAGTCGCCTTCAGTCCAAACGGTGAAATACTTGTTAGCGGTAGTTACGATAAAACGCTGAGGCTGTGGGATATCGACAGCGGTGAATGCTTGAATACACTGCAAGGGCATCGCAATCAAGTAATATCGATCGCCTTCAGTCCAAACGGTAAAATACTTGCTAGCGCCGATGACGAACAAACTGTCAAGCTGTGGGATGTCAGCAGCGGTGAGTGCCTCCAAATTTTGCACGGGCATCTCGATCGGGTAAACTTAGTTGCCTTCAATCCTTCGGGTCAAATACTTGCCAGCGCTAGTTATGACCAAACACTGAAACTGTGGGATATTCGCAGTGGTGAATGCCTTCATACTTTGCCAGAATTTGGCAATGAAACACGATCGATCGCCTTCAGTCCAAATGGTGAAATACTTGCGAGTGCAGGTTATGACCAAACGGTGAGGCTGTGGGATATCGGTACTGGCGAATGCCTCAAAACGTTGCACGGACATAACAATTATGTATACTCGGCTGCTTTCAGTCCTTTGGGCGAGATATTTGCCAGTGAAGGTTTTGACGGAACGGTGAGGCTGTGGGATATCCATACTGGTGAATGCCTCCAAATATTGCAGGGGCATACGGATTGGGTACGCGCGATCGCCTTTAGCCAGAACGGTGAAATACTTGCCAGTGGAAGTATCGATCAAACAGTAAGAGTATGGGATATCAACAGCGGTGAATGCCTCAATATTTTTCACGGGCATACTGATTGGATACGTTCAGTTGCCTTTAGTTATTCGGGTGAAATAGTTGCTAGTGGAAGTGTAGATGGAACGGTAAGAATATGGGATATCCGTACAGGTGAATGTCTAAAAATTTTGCAAGATCATACCAGTAGAATTAACTCAGTTGCCTTCAGTTCAAATGAAAAAATTATTGCTGCTTGTAGTCGGGATGGCACAATTATGATTTGGGATATTGAAACTGGTGAGTGCCTCAAAATACTCAAAAGTGACAGACCTTATGAAAACATGAATATTGCAGGAGTTACGGGTTTAACGGAAGTTGAAAAAGCCACGCTCAAAGCTTTAGGAGCTGTTGAAAATTAATCATCGCAAAGGAGGAAGTATGCAGTCAGCAATACGGATTACAACCAAAGTTCTTGCAGGAAATAAACTGGAAATTCAAGTGCCGCCTGGATCTGTGGGTGAAGAGGTTGAAGTGTTTGTGATTATACCAGAAAAGCCTCAAGGTGGGCGACGTAAAGTGTTGGCATTGTTGACAGAAATCCGCAGCCGTCATGTTTCCAGAACTGTTGAAGAAATTGACCGGGAACTAGAAGAAGAAAGAAACTCATGGGACAACTAAACCTACCAACCTCTTCTACAATTTACTTGGATACACAAGTCATTATTTACACCGTTGAAGCTAACTCGAATTACTATTCGCTTCTTCAACCCTTGTGGCTGAAGTTTCAAACAGGTGAAATTGAACTCATGACCAGTGAATTGACGTTACTGGAAACCTTAGTTTTCCCTCTAAAAAATGCTAACACTATCTTAGTCAGTGACTACGAACAACTTTTATTATCCTCAGATATACAGCTAGTTCCCATCACTCAATCTGTACTGAGAACGGCAGCTAATTTAAGGGCTAATACCCATCTCAAAACCCCTGATTCTATTCATGCTGCGACAGCCATCACTGAAGGCTGTACGCTGTTTATCACCAATGACAATGGATTTCGTAATGTTCCAAATCTATCTGTTGTCATCCTGAGTGATGTTTTGGCATCATAATCATAGGTGATCGCATTCCCAAAAGAATGCTATTTTTCCCTTTGGATATATCTGAAAACCTGTTCAACCGTCAGGTTGAGTTCGGGGAACGCAGATGATAAAATACGATGATAGGACTTACCCACGGGTGGTCAGAAACCGGGTTTTTTCGACAATACTTCGTTGAAACCAGCAAAAACAGCTAAAAACCCGGTTTCTAACGTAGCCTACTGACTAAATTGCTGAGCGTAGTAGCCAGCATAGCGATCGCCCTTTTCCAGCAACTCCTCGTGCGTGCCAGATTCGACAATTCTGCCTTTTTCCAAAACTAAAATGCGATCGGCTCTCCGCACAGTAGCCAAGCGGTGCGCGATAATAAACACCGTGCGATCGCGCATCAATCTTTCCAGCGCTTCTTGCACTAAACCTTCGGATTCCGAATCCAGCGCCGATGTCGCTTCATCCAAAATCAATATTCTCGGATTAAGCAAAACTGCACGGGCGATCGCAATTCTTTGTTTTTGTCCCCCAGATAAATTTACACCCCTTTCTCCTACCCAAGTTTGATAGCCGTCAGGAAACTCACTAATGAATTGATGAGCGTTAGCAATCTCCGCAGCTTTTTGAACATCTTTCAGTTGATAATAAGATTGACCGAAAGCGATATTTTGAGCAATTGTACCGGAAAATAAAATCGTTTCTTGCGGTACAATTCCGATTTGCCTCCGCAGAGTATTTAAGGTGACATCTTGAATATCAATACCGTCAATTAAAATCTGTCCCGCTTGCGGATCGTAAAATCTCGGTAACAAGTTTACTAAAGTAGTTTTACCCGCACCCGATGCACCCACGAGAGCAATCATTTCTCCGGGAAGCACCAACAAACTCATGTTTTGCAGGATGGGCGTCTCTGAGTTATAGGCAAAATTAATGTTGCGGTATTCGACTTTGCCTGTAACATGGGGAAGTTCAATTGCACCCGATTTTTCGACTACAGCGGGTTGAATTGCTAATAATTCAAAAATGCGATCGCTAGAAGCTTCTCCCTGCTTAAAATCTCCGTAATTAGCAGTTGTAATAGCGATGGGGTCAATTAACAGTGCTACTCCTGCGATATAACTGATAAATTGAGTACCTGTGAGATTTCCTTGAGAAATTTGCCAACCTCCCAGGAAAAAAAGCAAAATCACGCTCATCGCTTCCAGAAAGCCAACTACAACGAACTGAAGTGCTTTTACTCTTTCTGACAGATACTTAGCGCGACGGTTTTGTTCTGCTTCTTCTGCAAAGCGGGCAATTTCGTAGTCTTCAGCCACAAATGCTTTGATTAAACGAATGCCGCTGAATACTTCTGTCAGCAAAGCGGATAAATCAGAGATGCGATTTTGACTTTGCCGCGAGTAACTTAGCAGTCTTTCGCCAAACCAGCCAATTAAAATAGCCATCAGCGGTGCAATAATTAATGCACCTAGAGTTAATTGCCAGTTGAGATAAATCATATATCCCAGTACGGCAATTAGCTGCAAAATACAAGGGATAAACTGATGAAAAAATTTATTTACTACTTCGCCAATGCGGTCAATATCTTCTGTGAGGCGGTAGGATAAGTCTCCGGTTTTGGCAGTTTCAAAGTAGCCGATATTAAGTTTTTGCAGGTGGGAGTAGACTTTTTTGCGAATTTCTAAAGCAATAGTCAAAGCAGCTTTTGCCATCAGCGTATCTTGACCGTACTGGGCTGTACCGCGAAGTAGAAATATAATGGCGCTGAGTGCAGCAATTTGAGCGAACCCTTGTAAATCTCCTTTACCTATAAATTTGGCTGTTTCGCCAACTAGCCACGCTATAATTGGCCAAAATACGGTAAATACTACGGTACAAGCTAATGCTTTACCGATGGTTTGTTTTTGCGGACGGAGGTAGGGTAAGATTTGCCAGTATGTCGATCGAGTTTTCAAGATATTTTGCCCTCGCAAATTCTGTTTTTGGGAATCTCTGCAAGAATATTCAAACTTCGATCCCCCCTAACCCCCCTTAATAAGGGGGAGACAAGATTATTATTCAAAGCCCCCCTTTTGAAGGGGGATTTAGGGGGATCTCTGCGTAAGTCATAGAGATATCTGAGCCAGAATATGATAACAGCGATCGGACAAATCTCAACAATCATTCTTCACCGAAAGCATCCGGGATACAAAGGTCACGGATTCATCTGTGGAGTTCATTGTCCAATTCTTCAATCTAAAATCTAAAATCTAAAATCTAAAATCATTCTTGACCGTCGGCATGAGTAGCCTGTACTTTAGACCCCGCGACAACTTGGCCCCGAAAGACGGCTGACTGTCCGGGTGCAAGAGTAACTGGTTCAGCGTAGATAAATCCGTTGTCAATTAAATTGCCTAACTCGTCCAAAACTTCATAATTGACTTTGACATTCTTGATTATTTTGCAGCCTTGATTAAGCACTTGGCCGCTGAAAAAGTTGCCGTCATAATTAGTCGCCGCAATAGACACTTTCGCAGCAATGTTGGAACCGGGAATGCAAGTTTGGGAAGTTCCTAAAGATGGCTGTTTCTCGCATAACTTGCCTAAGTCTACTGTTTTGCCATCGGGGGTTTTCATGTAGCAAAATGGCTCGTCAATTTCGGAGTTTTGGGCAATTGTATTTGTAGAGTATGCAATCAAAGCGCGAGCTGAAATCGGGGCCATTAGCAAAGTGGATAAAGCTACTGTTAAATGTAAATAAATCATGCTTTTTTCGGCAATTTATGAAATAAATTCTACAATATAATGCAGCTAAAATTTAGGCTAGCATATCTATATGTATGGCGCGTCGCGCTCACGCTGCATTGTGCTATGATAAGACATCAAACTTTAGAAAGTAAAGTAAAGTCATGGTCGTTACTCAAGACAACTCAGGATAAAAAAAGTTAGAACTGATCGTGTTGTTCTTGGGCAGGAAAGGAGAAAGTGAAAGGAGAACCTTTGCTCCTACCGATTGTGAACGTTACTCAAATTGAAGCTCCCGACGCCATCTTTTTACCACTCAATCCCCAGAGTACATATAAGAATAATTATCATTGGCTCGTTCCTCCGGAGAATGAGCCACCGATTGTGCAAATTACGCCGAAATTATTACAGCTACGTCCCTCTGTTTGTGTCTCTGCTAAAAAAAATTATAAGGTTGGTGCTGATACCCCCGTCGTTGTGGTAGCAACTGTCAAAGATGGCTTAGCCATGATGGAAAAAGCAACTTGTCAGGATGGGGAATACCCCGATGGGACAGTAGGCGGTGCTGGATTTCCTGTAGAAGTGTATAACAATGGCGATGCTAAAGAAAATTACGCAGAACTAGAACTGCTTTCTCCACTACATCTTTTCAAACAGGGCGATCGCTATCAGTATACTGTGCGTTGGAGTCTTCATCAACTGCTTTCAAGTGATGTCAATGCTATGGCAACACGCGACGCTATTGAAAAACTCCTAAAAGGGAAGTGATGGACGGGTACGGTCAAAAGTTACTCTGTTCTACCTGATCGCACGCCTGGAATTTTGAGGCGGGTACGGTAAAGACCATTACTTGCAGTTCGGCAATTGCATTTTTCAAGTAAACTCGGCGAGATCGGGGCTGTAATCTTTAGCCGATATCAGATGCCAATTGGTATTACCAACTAGCCTTAAGACCTGCTCGTGATACTGTACCAAAGTCGGACGGTGACCGACACTGATAAAGGCAGTTCCTGTTTCTTTGAGCAACTGATAGAGCCGTCTCTCGTTAGCCACATCCAATGCACTCGTTGATTCATCCAAAATAGCGTAGCGAGGTTTAGTCAGCAGTAGGCGTGCAAATGCTAACCGTTGTTGTTCTCCTAGTGACAAAACATCAGCCCATTCCAATTCTGCATCAAATCCACCTACCCGTTCTGGCAAATGGGAAAGATTGACTTGTTCGAGTATTTCGTGCAGTTTTTCATCAGTAACTTGACCGCTGGTGTTGGGATATAGCAATTGGCTGCGTAAGTCCCCTAGCAACATATAAGGCCGTTGGGGCAAAAACAGCGTTTCCTCCGGTTTAGGACGGACAATGCAACCCGTACCCGCATTCCACAATCCTGCGATCGCTCGCATTAACGAACTCTTGCCAGCGCCAGAAGGTCCAACAATCAAGACGCTTTCACCCTGCCCCACCTTGAAAGATAAATCTCTAACTAAGATTCGCTCATAGTTAGGCGTCTCTAAGGTAACCCCTTCGAGGGCTAGATAGTGCTGTTCCACAACATCAATCGTTGCCATGCCGGCTCGAGGTGCTGCCATTTGCTCGGACAGAACCCGATCAAATGTTCCTAAACGATTAATCTGAGTGGTAAAGTTAGTTAGCATATCAAAATTCTCGGCAATAAAGCCCAGGGCACTTAAAATAGACACAAACGCTCCAGAAGCTTGCGTTACCTGCCCAAAATCTATCTGACCCGCAAAGTATCGAGGAGCTAAAAAAACTATAGGTAAATTTGTAAATATCATCCCGGTTCCTTGGGTAAATAAACCAAGGTTACGCTGCAAGACAATCAGGTTATTAAAATTATTCAAAACTTCATTAAATCGCTGTGATACTGCACTATATTCACGCTCTTCACCTCGGTAAAATGCAATGGATTCACTATTGTCTCGAAGATGAACCAAACTATAGCGAAAATTTGCTTCTCGTTGTAACTGATTGAACTTTAATCTACTTAATCTCTTACCTATAAAGATAGTAAAAACAGTTTTAAAAGTAGCCAGTATAAATACAACTAAAGTCAGTGCCTTGTCAATTGTAAAGAGAACGCCGAGAAAAGAAATTATTGTGACAACTTGGTTGAATAATAATCCCCAAATATCAATATTTTGCTTGACAAACAAATTAACGTCTTCAGCTAAACGCTGATCGGGATTATCAACCTTATCATTGAACTTAATTTTGTAGAAACCTTGATTGCTAAAATATTTCTTCAGTAAGTGATTCGTTAGCCACTTTCGCCAGTAGAGTTGCAGTACATTTTGCGAATAGAATAAGAAAACCATAATGGGCGTGAATATGGCAAACAGACCCAATAGCATCAGCCACATCTTATAGAAGTCTGAAACATTCTTTCCCGTGACTGCATTCATCAAGTCCCGCATAATATAGCTCTGGACTATGCTCACAGCATTGAAACCTAGCATTAATAACATTACGAGGGCGAACAACCCCCTAGCTCCCCATTTTTCTCTGGAAAAGAAGTAGGGGTTTGCGATCAACCAAAACTGCTTTACCGACTGCTTCAATTGATTCATCTTTTCTTATGGGTAGGAAAAATTGTGCTTTGGTGGAAACTACCTGTAGCGGATGGGGCAATTCTCATCGTTCTTGTCCATCAGCGACACCTGGCATGGGTGATGCTCCCGTGGTACTTCCCTAATGATGCTCGGATAACTTCAAGATTTCTATCTTAAGGTAGATGACAAATCTTAAACATCAGTAATTTTACTGATTTAACGGAACTTAACCGGCACACGGGGTAAGTTCCGTCTGAAACCATTGCGAGGTGAGACTTGCCCGGAGCCTCCAAGTCTTTTACATAAATACAATCTCTTACAACCCTTATGTGGCTGGGTTTTTGCTTAAATTCATCCTCGAACAATACTCTCGCCCTAAATATTGAGAAAATCTTAAATACATGACTACGGTTTGTCGGCAGTCAAGTCGCTAAAACCGAGACGGGAAAAAGAATACAGCCCCCAGAACTACCCCCGCAGGGGGTAAGTTCCGATTTAACTCCTCGCTCCTGTTGTCCCCCGCTATAACTGTACCCAGTTTAGCGGTGGGATGAAAGGCAGGGAGATTGTAGGTACGGAAATCTCCAAATCTTTATCGATGTCGCTGTTTTACTGGAATGTGTATAATACAGTAAGGAGGTAATGAGATGCTGCATACTGCCATCAAGGTTCGACTTGATCCAACATTAGAGCAACAAGCCCTACTGTCTCAGCACTTTGGCTGTGCCAGATGGTGGTGGAACTATGCTCTAAACAAGTCAATTGAGACTTACAAAGAAACGGGTAAAAGCCTTGGTCAGTCAGCACTCAATGCCTTTTTACCCAAACTCAAGAAAGCCGAAGAAACACTTTGGTTGTCTGAATGCTATAGCCAAGTTTTGCAAGCAACAACGCTCAACCTCACAACTGCCTATAAAAACTTTTTTGCAGGTCGTGCTAGGTTCCCGCGCTACAAGTCAAAGCATGATAAGCAATCGATTCAGTATCCTCAAAATGTCAAGGTACTTGATGGGTTTGTTCGGTTTCCGGGCAAAGTCGGCAAAGTTAAAGCCAAGTTGCACAGGAACATAGAAGGAACAATCAAAACCGTAACGGTTAGCTTAGATCCTTCTGGGAAATACTTTGCCTCAATATTGACGGAGAGTGAAGGCGACAATCCAACTGTTTCAACGGCAGGCAAAGTAATTGGAATTGACTTGGGATTGACTCACTTTGCTATTACGAGCAATGGCTGCAAAGTCTCCAAGTATGATCGCCCCAAGCATCTAGCCAAACACGAGAAAAACCTCAAACGCAAGCAACAAAAGCTAGCTAAAAAACAGAAAGGAAGTAATTCAAGGAACAAAGCCAAAAAGACTGTAGCTAAAGTGTACGAACGGGTAACTAAATCCCGTCAGGATTTTCTACATAAGCTTTCGAGAAAGCTCGTCAATGAAAACCAAGTTGTCGTAGTAGAGAATCTTAATGTCAAAGGCATGGTATGCAATCACAATTTAGCTAAAGCCATATCTGATGCGGGATGGGGAATATTTGTCAATTTCCTAGCTTACAAGCTAGAGAAAAAAGGTGGTAAGTTGGTTGAAATTGACCGTTGGTTCCCCAGCTCCAAGCTCTGCTCTAATTGCTATTACCAGATCGATAAGCTACCGCTTGATATTAGGAAGTGGACTTGTCCTAATTGCGGTACTCGTCATGACCGTGATGGTAATGCTGCAATAAACATTAGAGCGGAAGGCATCAGGATACTACAGACGGATGGAACAGCCGTTTTTGCTAACGGAGGGGAAGTAAGACCAAAGATTGGACGCAAGTCTGTTCTGAGGCATTCCTCCGTGATGTTAGAAGCCGACACTATAATCGTTTCGATTTAGTGTGGGTAGTTCACAATCAGTAAAATGGCTTTAAGCTGTTGGGCATCTAAATTGTATTTTTGGGCGGGCTAGAAGCCCACCCCACAAGAATTAGATGCACGGGCTAGGAAAAACGGCGAACAAGCATTAAATACGCACCTGGCGAGATTATCTAATACTCGGCTTCCTATTCCTAAGATTCTGCGCTCCGGGAACTTTCCGGCTGGGACGGCGAGTGTTCAAATTACTCGCAGTTCGAGCATTCAAAGCATCAGCAGAAGGTATCAAACCCAAGTCTTGCAAAATTTCAACAGCCGCCCTTTGTCCAGTTTCGCAACCGCCTTCCATGTAACCTTGATTTTCCAGGGAAGTGTGTTCCCCGGCAAAAAATAAATTGCCAACTCGTTCGCCTTCAACGCCGTACATTTGCGTCCACTGTCCGACTAAATAGCAGGAATAAGAACCTTTAGAAAAGCGTTCTCCCGGCCAATAAGCTCGCACAGCTTTGCCCGATCGCAAATTTCTCACTCCGGGAAAAACTCTTTCAAATTGGTTCAAAAATCTTTGTGCTTGGTCTTCGGGAGTTCCGGCACCGATCGACAAACCCTGCTTTCCTCCTGTAAAATTAGTAACTAAACCGTTAGGAGTAGGAGCAAAAGGCGTAGCTTCCCAGGTATTCTGGAATCCTAAATCGCTATAAACAGAAGCCGTCGATCGATAAGGTTCCCGCCAAATTCGGCTGCGGTAGCCGGTAATTAACTTAGAATTAGTACCGTAACCCAACTGCTCGATCGCCCTGCGCTTTGGTTGGGGCAAAGGTACGTTAATTTTAACGTCTCGCAGAGTGCTGAACGGCAAAGTTAACAAAACTCGCTCGTAAGTGCGCTCGAACGCGCTTAGTCCCGATCGCAAATTTACCCGATAGCGGCCATCCGGCAAAAGAGTAATCGCTTCCAAAACCGTCCCCGCCTCGATCGAACCAGACAATTGACCCGCCAAACGGTTGATAATTTGACTGTTGCCGCCGTCAACTTGATAACGCTCATCGCTGTTGCCGTACAATTCAAAACTGCCAGGTTCAGAACCGATTAAAAACAGCAGATTTAACGCCGACTGTTCTTCAGGATCTCGACCGTATTCAGTCGTGTAAGCAATGCGGAGTAGCTGCCGGACAATCGTGCTAGTCTCAGCTTGGTCTACATATTCAGCGATCGAAAGATTGTCCAATCTTTCCGCTGCTTCTGTAAAATCTTGATAGCTAATTTCATCGCCAACCGCCTCCAAATCAGCAGTAATTTTACTCGCTAGTGGCGCAAATTCCGCGATTATTTGCTCAAGAGAAAAGCGGCGCCCTTGAAAGAAAAAAGTATCCTTCACCAGTCCACTCTGCACTTGGGCTAAGTCGATCGCCCGCAAACCCAATTCCGTCGCCAGCGAGATTAAATTAGTGTGGCCGGTGTCAATAAATTCTCCCCCCAGATCCGCCGGAATCAGCGTTCCAGCCACCTTGGGAATAGTGCGAATCCGCCCCCCCACGCGGTTAGTTGCCTCGATTATATCGGCACGCACACCCGCTTGGCGCAAGCGATAAGCCGCCGTCAAACCCGCAATCCCTGCACCCACAACCAAAATGGGCGATCGTCCGCCCTGTTGAGCAAAAGCTCCCCCTCCCTCCCTGGTAAAAGTCGCAGCAGCCACAGCCCCCGCAGCAGCTAAGCCCCCGTGCAGCAAGCGGCGCCGAGATATGGCAGAATTGGGAATGCCAGCGCTCAGCATCCCCAGCAGTTCATCAGCCGGAATGCCAGTTTCCCTTGATTTCTGAGCAATACTCGCAGCGCGGCGCAGCATTGCCATCAGTCCAGATTTAGCCATAATTAAGACATCCTCACAAAACAAAACTTTGATGTAAACTGGATTCTCGATCGTGCACTTTCCAGACTAAAGTCCAGAGAGATTTTTTTAATAATGCTAACCCTCAGAACACTGTTCGACAGCAAATTTTATCTCGAAAACAACCCAGATGTCGCCGTAGCAGTTGCCAGAGGCACGGTATCGAGTCCCTTCGATCACTACCGAAAAATTGGCAAATTTGAAAATCGCGACCCGAATGCCCTGTTCGACGCCAGCTATTATTTAGACACCAATACAGATGTAGCGGTATCAGCCAAACTCAATGGCTTTTCAGCAGCCGATCACTTTATTAGATTCGGTCAATTTGAACGACGCAACCCCAACCCTTTCTTCGATGTTGGTTTCTATTTAGCAAGCAACCCAGATGTTCAGACAGCAGTCCAAACAAATCAATTTACCCCTTTTGAACACTACTTCAAAGCCGGTCAATTAGAAAACCGCAAAGCCAGCGTTTTCTTCGATCCCAGCTTTTATCTAGAAAAATATCCGCTGGTAGCAGCCGCAGTCCAAAGCGGCGCAGTTAAAAGTGCGATCGACCATTACATTCAATTCGGTCAACAAGAAGGATTGTTGAGCACTCTCCCCGATCCCGCAGACAATTTGAACGCAGCAAAAAGCCTGGGCATTCTCACAGAAATTCAAACTGCGAGCGATTTTGTGGGAGATGCAGAAACAGCCGACATTTACAGTTTCATCCTCAATACTCCCAGCCTTTTCAGTGTAACTGTTGACGGCTTGAGTGCAGATGTTGATGTTGAATTAATTCAAGATCTCAACGGCAACGGCGAAGTTGGATTAGACGATCTTATTGCTTCGTCTAACAATTTAGGCACGGCTTCAGAAACAATTGTCAGCAATGGGCCTTTACCTGCGGGGAGTTATTTTGTCCGCGTTTCTCAATTTCAAGGCGATACAAATTATGACTTGAGATTGCTATCCGCTCCCTCAGTAATACCGCCCCAATTTTAAGGAGTAAATTAATTTGAAAATTTAAATCTTAGATGGAAAATTTGAAGAATTTACCCACGGAAGTTTGAGACACCGTGGGTTATGCACTTTCATCAAGCAAAGATAATAAAGCTCCTTTTTGATGGGCTACATAAGCCACTGGATTCTTAGTTTTGATCGCCTTACCTTCTGCCACGGCTCTTTTTAACCATAGCCGCATTTGCCCTATTTGAACATCCAGAAGTTCCGCAAGAGATTTATCATCTAACGGTTGCTCTAAATTACTGAGAATCAAGGGTAAAACTGCTTCGTAAATATCTTTTGGACGAAATTCGACGGCAGGTGTTTTCTCGTAGGGAATCGCATTTTCGGAAGTTCCATTAGATGCAACATATATTTCTTCCGAGGCTGGTGCTTCCACTTCTGTTTTTGCGGATACAATCTCCAATGCTGAGTTTGACAGTGATCTATTTACTGCAATATCCAATGTTAATGAGTGTGTCACTTCCACATCTGTAACTGCGGCTGCAATTTCTAACAGCGAACCTTGTGGTTGTGGGTTTTCCCTCGCATCAGCCGATTCATAACAATTCGTTTCTCTTTCAGTTTCGATTGAGCCAAATTCTGATGTAGATTCGCCCCTAATTTTCCTTAAAATTCCCCTTAATGAACTAGGAGGTATAAATGGAAATGGCCAAGGTTGTGCTCCCCGTTTCAGCAGTTGGCGATTGCCTTCTGGTACGGCATCATCTATCGGCACAAAAACCGGGACATCTTTTATCCTTTCTAGCGCTTCCACCGCACCCGCCCAAGTGCCGCCCGTACCGACTGAACAACTGACTACAAGGGCGCGATCGGCTAAAGCATAAATATATTTATTTCGCCCCATCGCATTGCCAACATTAAAACTAGCATTCGGATCGCAAGCAGATACTAAAGTCAGTCTGCCTTCTTTAATACCAGTGCGATATTTTCCAGCAACAGCAGCTTTAGCCAAACTGTCAGCCAGCACACCAACAGCCGTTCCTTTGGCCTCCAGCGCGCTTAACATTGCCGCCGTATCTACCCCGCGCGCGCCACCGGAAACTACCTGCATTTCTTGTTCGGCACAAGTCTGTGCAATTCTCTGAGTGCGAGCGAGTCCTTCTTCATCAATATCCCGAGAACCAACAATAGCCAATCCTCCCTGAGATAGCAATTTTATGTTGCCAATTCCATAGATAATTGCTGGTGCTAAATGTTTCAATATTTGCTTGAGGCGCTTGGGATATTGAGAGTCGCTTCTTCCCAATATCCACAGCCCTTGATTAGTCCATTTTTCCACAGCTAAACTCAGCATTACACCTCGTTCTAATAACGCCGAAACTCGGTCAAATTCAATTCCACTCGCCGGAATTTCTTGTAACAGGTTTAAGCCATTTGGAGTTAGCAAATCTGCTGGGCGCATCTGATTTTCGCGCAGCAAACCAGCCAAAGAATTATATTCGCTAAGTGTTAGGGGCTGCGGTTCTGTTTGCCGATTTTGCCCGAAGCTAGCGCACAAGAGTAAAATTGCTTGAGTATCTGGTGGCAGTACGTGATTCATATATCTAATCGGCGAGAGAGTTGAGGGATAATGCTAGAGGAAAAACTGGCCCGCTACCAGCTTGACGTAAAAGTGCAGCAATGACTGTAAAAGTCCACCGGGAATCTACCATATCGTCAACTAAGAAAACTGTTCCTTTGATTCCTTCCCAAGTGTCTATCGCAAATGCACCATCCAAATTATGAGCTTGCTGATAACTATTATTCATCTCTTTTTGAGGTTGTGTTGGGTTAATTTTCCGAATGACTGGCTTAAAAGGCAAATTTAATCGAGCGGCCAGCTTTTGAGCAAAATTCGGTACTAAGTCGGGACGATTTAAAGAAGGTACGCAAGTCACCCAAGTTGGAAATGGTTGAGGTTGCCAGCGCTGAATCATTTCAAAAGCCCCCTCAACCAGTGCATCATTAAAATTATTATCCCGATACTTACCTAGTTTAACTAATTCTCCCCAACCTGCGTCACCCCATAAAGACAGAGCTCTTCCGGCTTCGGCTCTTAAATTAGGTTGAATATTTCCCGAATAACGGTAAATTAGAAATGCTTTTGAAGGCCATTGTTTGCGGGGTTCGATAATTATATCGCACCGCCGTAGGTACTGAATTGCTTGATTTACAATTTCCAGAGAAGGGGTTTCTGGCAGTAAAGATTCACCCAAACATACAGCACATTTGCCACACTTAGTTGGATTGGGGTCATCTAATTCTTTTGCGAGAAAAGCCATGAGGCATTGCTTTTTTTCGCCCATGTATTCTCGCATTTGGTCTTGTTCTTGGCGACGAATTTGCGTCAAACGTTCGATTTTATCACTGTCTGGCTGATAGTTAATAGGGGTAGCATACCACTTGGAATTTTGCTTGCTCACCGGGGCTGGTGATTCAAGAGATAGCAGTTTTAAAACCTTCTCAATTTTACCTTTAGAAAAATTTATTTGTTGCTCTAACTGGGGAACAGATAAGCCATTATCGGCTTGGTTAAGCGCGATTAAAACTTCCTGCGTATGGGCTTGTGGAGGAAAAGCTGTTCTGATAAAATAGTGGGTAATTTCGTCATCTTCATCGCCACTTAAAAGAATGCCATATGCTTGTTTTACGGCTCTACCTGCTCGCCCTACTTGTTGATAATAATGAACAACGGAACCAGGACGTTGGTAATGAATGACGAATCCTAAATCGGGTTTGTCAAAACCCATTCCTAAAGCTACAGTTGCAACTAACGCTTTAATTTCGTTGTTGAGAAGTTGGTCTTCTAAGGCTTCTTTCTCTAGATTTTCCAGCTTGCTGTGGTAGGCTTTAGCATCAATTCCTTGAATGGTTAACCAGTCCGTAACCCGTTCGGCATCTCTGACAGTTAGGGTGTAAATGATGCCGCTTCCCGGTAAGTTGGGCAACTGTTCTGCTAACCATGCCATTCTTGCTGCTGAACTTCCCAGAGCGATATTTTGGAGTTGCAAGCTTTCTCTAATTAAGTTTCCTCTGATTACGCGGAGATTTGCACTTAATTGCTCGATGATATCGTTAACCACTCGGTTGTTAGCTGTAGCGGTTGTGGCTAAAACAGGTATGTTTTGAGGAAGAGCTTGTAAAATTCGGACAATTCGGCGATAATCTGGTCGAAAATCATGTCCCCAGTCGGAAATGCAGTGGGCTTCATCGACGACAAATAACCCAATGTTCAGAGAAATTGGTAACAGTATATCCTGGGTAAATTCTTCATTGGCAAGTCTTTCGGGGGAAATTAGGAGAACATCTATTTGTCCTGCTAGCAACTGAGTTTTTACGAGTTGCCATTCCTCTGTATTGCTGGAGTTAATTGTTGCTGCTTTAATGCCAATTCGATCGGCTGCCGCAATTTGGTTTCGCATGAGAGCGAGTAGAGGTGAAATAAGGAGTGTGGGGCCTGCTCCTCTATCTCGCAGCAGCCGAGTTGCTAAAAAATAGACTAAGCTTTTACCCCAACCAGTGCGCTGTACCACCAGCAGTTTCGATCGCTCTTCGATTAAAGAGGCGATCGCTTCCCACTGTCCGTCTCGAAAGTCAGCTTGTTTGTTGTTGAGGGCTATCTGGAGAAGCGCTCGCGCCCGATTTTTCAATTCTACTGTCATATTGCTAACCTGTTGGTGAAAGTTCCTGATTTTGTAATTTAGTGCTAAAAATAACAGGACTAATTACTAACATGATATCACCAACTACCCAAGTCTTAATTCGTACTTTATTACCCCCTGGGAGAGGGCAAAGATTGAACAGGTGTCGGAGGCCAATTAGAGCGACTTCTGCTTAGAGTAGTAGACACCAAAGCATAGCCCAAAATAGCAGGAAGCACGATCGCACTCATAAACACGATCGTCGCAGCCCAAGTCATCGCATTCGAGATCGGGCCGTAATGAGTGCGGTAAGGGTCAAACATGGGTAAATTAGGCATCGGGGCATCCCGCAGCGCGATCGGACGTTTGAACCGCACCCGCCTGTCGTCTAGCTTTTCGAGCAAAATCCAGCCAACTTCCGCCTCTTCCTGGCATAGCTTGTGAAAAATCGCAGGATTGCGGAACAAATCGTTGCTAGCCCGCACAATCTTGTACTCCCAAACCGTCAAATCAACAGAATTGGGTTCAGACTTGGGATTGCTATTGGATCGCGCATTTTCAGGCGCATTAAAATTATCTTCTTGAGATTCGTACCGAGTCAAAACTTCCTCCTCCTCATCGCATTTTTGCCCCGCATCCAATTGCTCGTGGTTCACCAAAAAACCCACAAGCGCAGCCTCCAAGCCGAGACTGCCAATCATCAAACTCCAAATCAGAATTGCAACCATAAAAGGAGTTAAAAGTTAAAAATCAAAAACTCAAAAGACTCGCTTTTAACTTTCAATCTTTAACTTTTAAATAGCCTTCTACCACACAATCTGCACCAACTGTGCGCCAAGAAACCCGCTCTAAAGTCAAAGCATCAGTCATTGCGGAAAAGCCCAAATCTCCTACAGGAGTTGGAGCACCTTTACCACCGACAATTTTAGGAGCAATAAAAGCCATAATTTTTTGAACTGCACCCTCAGCAATTGCCCTCGCGGCTAAAGTGCCACCGCACTCCCAGAGTACAGAAAGAAAAGATCGATCGTACAAATAAGCCATAACATTAGTCGGTGTCAGAGGCGAGAGCTCCACAACTTCCACCCCTTTGGCGATCAAAAATTCCTGAAATTCCGGGTTAACCCCAGGCTCAGTCAGCACCAAAGTAGCCGCCACAGAGGTTTCCCACAACCAAGCCGACTTCGGCAAATCCAAAGTGCGGCTCATCACCACCCGCAAAGGATTATTCCTATCAGGCTTGTGACTCGTCAGTAGGGGATTGTCCAGACGCACCGTATTTCCCCCAACAATCACAGCATCGCAGCCGACGCGCACCCGGTGTACCTCGCTCCGAGCCTCCTCGCCTGTCACCCAAGCGCTGTGGCCGCTACTGGTAGCAATTTTACCGTCCAAAGTCATTGCATATTTCAAAATTCCAAAAGGCCGACGGTACAAAATCCGGTGCACAAAAGCCTCGTTGAGTTTCTGGCAAGCTTCCCCTTCCACTCCCGCCACCACTTCAATGCCAGCCTCTCGCAACCGGGCTAGCCCACTTCCAGCTACCAAAGGATTCGGATCGACCATGCCAGCCACTACTTTTGCCACCTTGGCCTTAACTAAAGCTTCGGAACACGGAGGAGTCCGGCCGTAGTGGTTGCAGGGTTCCAGGTTCACGTAGACAGTCGCTCCTGCGGCGAGTTCCCCCGCTTCCCGGAGCGCAAAAACTTCGGCGTGAGGTTGACCGGCACCGGGATGAAACCCTTCGCCGACAATCTTGCCGTCTCGGACAATTACAGAACCGACAAGGGGGTTGGGTGCGGTTTTGCCGAGAGCACGGCGAGCCAATTCTATGCAGCGGCGCATCATGGCTCGATCGAACTCTTCAACTTCGCTGTTTTCCAGTTGTTTTGTACCTTGCTGCTGTCCGTTAGTTAAGCTGGCGATCGTTTTAGCGTGCGCCGGAAAAGTTTCCATAGGATTTTGGTATTATATCTATCCCTGAGTGTACTGAACTTTGATGCTAATTTTGGCTGCGATCCGACGATCGATTGCGGCTGGGGCAAACTGTACGTTACCACTGAAGATATAGCCTTTCCCAGTAACATGAGGTGGGCATAGGGCATAGGGCATAGGGCATAGGGCATAGGGCATAGGACTCGGCCCCATACCTCATCACGGTTGAGAACCGCTATATTGCACCATTCTCAATTAGCCTTTTATGAACAGGCCGGAAAGCCTGTTACTGACAAGGGTGCAAGATGTGAGTTAGCAGGAGTGAAAAGCAATTTAGGGCGATCGACCCGCACGCCCGATCGCATAGCTTTAAGATTAAGAAACAATAGCAGGCGCTTGAGAAAACCATGAGTCAGGAGATGAAGCGGGAATTTGCCAGCCGCGACGAATTAATTGCCTACGTGCGTGAACAGTTCCCCGAAGCCGCCGGCCGGGACAGCAGCGTACCCCCAACCCCAGGCGGGCGGAAAGCAGCCGAGACAGCCCTGCAACAAATTGACCCCGGCAAATACGCCTCAACCCGCAATTTCCTCAACGGTGCGGTAACGCGCTTGTCGCCCTATTTGCGCTACGGAGTTTTGAGTCTTGCGGAAGTCCGGGATGCCGTACTGGAGAAGGTGCGGCATCCAGAAGAGGCCGTAAAACTCGTCAACGAGTTGGGTTGGCGGGATTATTGGCAGCGACTGTACGCCGAATTGGGCAAGGGCATTTGGCAAGACCGGGAACCCTACAAAACTGGTTACACTGCTAAAGATTACAGCGAAACTCTGCCACAGGATGTCGTCGAGGGCACGACTGGTTTGGTTTGCATCGACAGTTTCAGCCGCGAGTTGCGAGAAACTGGTTATTTGCACAATCACCAGCGGATGTGGACTGCCGCTTATCTCGTACACTGGCGCCGCGTGCGTTGGCAAGCCGGAGCTCGCTGGTTTTTGCAACATTTGCTAGATGGAGATCCGGCGAGCAATAATCTTTCTTGGCAGTGGGTAGCAAGCACTTTTAGTCACAAACCTTATTTTTTTAATCGGGAAAATTTGGAGCGTTACACTAAGGCGGTTTATTGTCGCGATTGTCCTCTGTATGGGCAATGCGATTTTGAGGGAACTTACGAATATTTGGAAGGGCAGTTGTTTCCTAATGGAGAAAAGGTCGATCGTAGCGGCGGTTCTAAAAGTTGGCAAGGCTCTAAAAAAGGTAGCAGAAATTAAAAAGTCAGTAGTCAGTAGTCATTAGTCATTAGTCATTAGTCATTAGTCATTAGTCATTAGTTATTAGTTATCAACAGTCAACAGTCAACAGTCAACAGTCAACAGTCAACAGTCAACCGTCAACCGTCAACAGTCAACCGTCAACCGTCAACAATTCCCAATTTATGAACAATCCGATTATTTGGCTGCACGGTGACTGCTTGAGTCCTGAAGGCCCGGCTTTTCAAGCGCACCCAGAGGCACCGGCAATCTGGGTTTGGGATGATGCGCTCATTGATGAATGGCAGTTGAGTCTCAAACGAATGGTGTTTATTTACGAATGTTTGCTGGAGTTGCCAGTAGTTATTCGGCGGGGCGATGTGGCTGCAGAAGTTATCGCTTTTGCGATCGAATCCGGCGCGAATCAAGTGGTAACTGCGGAAAGTCCCAGTCCTCGGTTTCAGGATATTTGCCGGGAAATTAAGCGATCGCACCCAGTAGAAGTTTTGCCACCCGAACCCTTTGTCCGCTACGATGGTTACATTGATTTGAAGCGTTTTTCTCGCTATTGGCGCGTCGCTGAAAAATATGTTTTCTAATTGTAATTGGAAATTGGAAATTGAAAAGAGGTGTTCTTTTCTCTTCTTCCCTCTTCCCTCTTCCTTCTTCCTTCTTCCTTCTTCCTTCAACTCCCCTTCAAACGCTCCAACAGCCATTGAAATCTCGATGCCGCCAAATCTGGATTTTCGACATTTTGCGGGATGCCGTCCTCGCCGTCGGGATCTTCATATATTAAACCCTCACTATCATCGCCGAAGCGTTTGACTGTACCCCGCAGTCTGGACGACAGAAATTTGGTAATCGCCCGATAAAACCGCAGGGAAAAAAGCACGTCTTGCTCGAGTTTTTCAGTTAGCAGTCGCCGGGGAATTGACAGGATGAGGCACTCTTCAATTGCCGTGACGCTAGCAGAAGGAAGCCTCCCGTCTACAAAAGACATTTCCCCTAACACTTCCCCGGAAATAATTTTTCCAATTTCTTTGTCGCCCAAAGATGATACAGAAACGCTCAAAGTTCCCTCCAGAACTATGTACAGGGCGTCTAAGGGCTTACCTTCGGTGATCAGGGTTGTGCCGGGGAGGACTTGGGTGCGGGTGCCGTTGGCGAGCATCCAATCGATGTCGCGATCGCTCAATTCGCCTAATATCACTAGAACTTTGCTCATAAAGTCAGGTTGAGATGAGATACTTTGTATTTTTTTACTTGTTTAGTTGCGTGCAGTTGTTAGATGGTCAGACCCTGAGCGAAAGCGAAGGCTAAACTTTACAAATAGAAGACTAAATTTTACACAATTTTCATAAAATTCAGTAATTTTGACACGATCGAGCCACAAATATTTCTCGGATCGGTGGTATTATTCTACATTAATTGTCAGGGACTGTGCAGCAGCCGATCGCGTTGTATTAACTGCACTTGCTTTGGACGGCGGGGCTGCCAAGACTGTTTTGAAAGCTTGTTGTCTCTTGGTTTCGACTCCGTGCGCCCTCAAAAACCGGGTTTTTCCGGCGTGGCTGCAAGTGCAGCGCCCCCAAGTACAGTATTGTAGAATGCAAGCGAGACGCGCGATCGACCCATCAATTAAACAGGATTAAGAATGGAATCATCCCTAGGATTGATTTTTTGCCGATCGATCGGTAAATTAAAATTAGCCTCTAAACCCACCGTCCGTTCTTGAATCTAATCAGCTTGAGAGTTGACTATTCAACGGTAAAATGGCAATCTAGGAACAACACAACTCATATTTGTGTCTTTTTTTCCCAAAGCTCTCGACGTTCTCCCTCAAACACTTACACTTTTAACACACCCTTCATTGAGGAGTTGCTATGAATAGTCTATTTTCCAAGTCTACTTTTGCGTTAATAAATCTTGCAGCTTTAGCTGTTTGTTGCAGTACCATGTCAGCGAAAGCTGAAACTGGCAACTTGCCCGATGTCGCTACAACTGCAACAATCGCAGCTCAAAATATTGACCAAACTTCTGAGCCTGCGGCAACTTCAGCAGTTAAACCCGACGCAGAAACAACGTCTAGTAATAAAAAAATTGATTCAATCAGTTGGAGCGAACTAACAGAAGCGGCAGAGCCAGCAGCCTCTGAACCGGCCGCCAACTTGCAAGTATCTATTGCTGCACCCGAAAAATCGGAAGCAGCAACATCTGAAATTGCTGAGACAGAAACAGCGCCAAATACCTCCATTGCTGCTGAGACCCAAAAGTCGGAAGAAACCGCTAAAATTGCTGACAATGGTGTCAAAGTTGAGTCAACAGTCGAGACTGCCAAAAAGAGCGATCGACCTAGCTCAATTGTTGCCCAAAGCAATAATCTTGAAGTAACAGCAACGAAGGAAGAAAAAGAAGTCAAAACAGCACAAGAATTGTTGAGCAATCCTGTCAGCACTTCCGCCTCAGCTTTGACAAACCAACCGAAAGTTGCTGAAAAACCGACAACTGCCTCAGAACCAACTAAAAAAGTGGCTCAAGGAACTCAAATCCGACCAGGCCGAGCTACCCGTTCTGGGCCCAGCTACATCGGCATTGGTGGCAATCTTGGTTTTGGCGGAGATTCAGCTTTAGGCGACGGTTCATTTGCCATTATTAGCAAAATCGGTTTGACAAACAATTTGTCGGTGAGACCGACTGTTTTGTTCCAGGACGACTTAGCTTTTCTAGTTCCCGTTACCTTCGATTTTGTATCTCAAAATACCGTCGAAGTCAGCGAGGATTTTGTGATTACTGCTGCTCCTTATGCAGGTGCTGGCGTGATAATTTCTACCGGGGATGACGGTACTTTGGGCTTCCTGATTTCGGGGGGTGTAGATGTGCCGCTGACGAGAAATTTTACAGCAACAGCGGGACTGAATGTTGGTTTTGTAGACGGAGCTGAAGTGGGATTGTTAGTCGGTGTCGGCTATACGTTCCCGAATATTGCCAGGTAGTGTTGCTGTTTGAGCAAACGCAGGACAAATAAATCTGTGCGGGGTTGGCTGTAGGAATACAGTCAACCCTTTTTGATGATGGAAAATCTGCCTATGCGATCGATGTATGGTGCGCCATAAGCACAGAGCGGTAATGTAGGTTGCGTCATCAGCACAGAGCGCCGATATTGATTTTTGTGAAAGATATAATGATGGTGCGATCGTACTTTCTCACCAACCACCCGAAAAAACCGTGACCAAAACAGAAATCTTAGCAGCACTCAAAAATCTGACAGCAGAAGAACGCCTAGAAATTATCGAAACAGCTTCGCGGATGATGCGCGAAGAAATAGAAGAAAAAGCCCAGCGCAAAGTTGAGAGAAAACGGAGACTCAGAGCCGCAGCAGAAGCAGCAGTTCCTTTGTATGAACCAGGAGGGCCGCTGCACGATTTGTGGTCGCCCGACAGCGAACCGTATTTCGATTCAGAGGAAGAATACCTGAGCGCAGGGGTAGAAACTAATGCGTAAGGGCGAAGTGTGGCTCGTCAGACTAGATCCAACGGTGGGAGATGAAATCGGCAAAACTAGACCTGTTGTGGTTGTCAGCGATGATGAAGTGGGAAATTTGCGCCTCAAAGTAATTGTTCCAATTACAGCATGGAACGATCTTTTTTCCCCGCTTGATTGGATGGTGCAGCTCGATCCGACATCAGAAAATGGCTTGGCGAAACTCTCCGCCGCCGATACTTTTCAAGTCCGTTCCGTCTCCCAACAAAGATTTGTCCGACAACTCGGAACCTTGTCCGAGACAATTATGGAAGAAATTGCAGAAGCACTGACAATTGTTCTGGATCTAGATTGAATAACTAGGCAACAGCGTACAAATAGTGTTATTTATAGATAGATTGTATGGCGCGATGGCCTAAATGATTCCTATACAACTTACACTCAAAAATTTTCTCAGCTATCGCGAAGCTGCTTTAGACTTTCGCGGCCTGCACACCGCTTGCATTTGCGGGCCTAACGGTGCTGGCAAATCCTCCCTCTTAGAAGCCATATCCTGGGCACTTTGGGGCTGTTGCCGCAGCGATACGGAAGACGATATCATCCATATCGGCGAAACTGATGTGCGCGTTGATTTCACTTTCTCCACCGGCGGCCAAATCTACCGGGTGATTCGCAACCGTCGGCGCGGACAATCGGGAAGTTTGGAATTTCAAGTCAGCTTGAATTCTGCCGAGAGTGAGGAAAAACTTAATTTTCGCACGCTCACAGACAAGGGGCTGAGAACCACTCAGCAAAAAATCCTCGAACACATCAAACTTGATTACGATACTTTCATCAACTCGGCGTATTTGCGGCAGGGGCGAGCTGATGAATTTATGCTCAAAAAGCCGATCGAACGCAAACAAGTTTTAGCCAACCTACTCAAACTCGACTCCTACGACACTTTATCCGAACAAGCCAAGGATACCTCCAAACAATTTAAAGCTCAAGTCGAAGTGCTCAAACAGAGTTTGCTAACCGTACAAGAGCAACTGCAACAAAAAGAAGCTCTCGCCTCCGAACAAACTCAATTGCAGCAAGCAACCGATTTGCTTCAGCAGCAGCAGCAAGCCGACACAAACGAGTTACAGCAACTGCAACTCCAGCACCACAACCGCCAAAGTTGGAAAGAACTCCTCGCAGGCTACCAGCAACAACACTACAATATCTCTCAAGAATGCCGCCGCTTGCAGCAAGAACTCAGCGCAGCAAAACAGCAGAAAAATGAGCTGCAAGCCCTCCTTGGACAAGAAAATGAAATAACAGCCGGCATCGCGTATTTCCACAGCTTGCAAGCCACAGAAGAAAGTCTGGCGGGAAAATTTAAGGTTAATCAACAAGCCCAAAATCAGCGTCAGCAATTGCAAGAACAGCAACGGCAAGAACTGAACTTTTTGCAAAGTAAAATTCAGCAGTTGCAAGCTCAATTAGAGGTTTTAGAACAAGATGAAAAAGATGTTCTGGAGATTCTCAAACAGCAGCCGGAGGTTGACAAAGGACTCGCACAGTTGCAAGCAGTTCGATCGCGCCTCAATGAACTAGAGCAACTGCAACTGCAAGTTTCGCCACTGCTACAACAGCAGCAGCAAAAGCAACAAAAGCTCGATCGCGCCCGCGCTGGTTTAACGGCCCGCTTAGAGGAAATTAACCGACAGGTGCAAGTTCAGCAGCAGCAGCGACAGCCGCAATTACAGCAGGAAATCTCGGCTATCGCCAATCAAATTTTGCAGTTGGAAAACAAGCGAGTTTATCAGCAGCGAGTCCGCGAAAAAGGTCAAGAAAGGCACGACTTTCTCGGAAACTTGCAAGCCAAAAGTCGCGACTATCAAACCCGACTCGCCGAGATCGACCAAAAACTCCAACTGCTGCGGAAACATGAAGGAGAAACAACCGCAGGCGAAGGTAAAGCCTCGAATTTTGCAGAAAACGAGCCATCGAATTCGCATTTAATGGTGCGGGATGCAAATTTTGGCAATTGTCCTTTGTGCGATCGACCTTTAGACGAACACTACTGGAATTTGGTAGTCACAAAACACCACACCCAACAGCAGGAAATCTGGAACCAACTGTGGGTTGTGCGCGAACAGTTGGCCGTCTCTGAGCGCGAAATTCAAGTTCTCAGACATGAATACCGCGAACTTGAAGAGGAATTAGCGCCCTACCAAGAATTGCGGGAACGCCGCAGTCATTTACAAGCACAATTAGATAGCCTGGGCCAAGATGAAAACCGACTGCAAAGTATGCGTCAAGACGCTGCAGAAATCGAGCGGTTGCTACGCACCGGCGAGTATGCAGCGGAGGATTTGGGCGAACTCCAGCAAATCGAACAACAACTGCAACAGCTCAATTACAGCGATCGCAGCCACTCCCTCGCCCGCAGCGATGAAAAGCGCTTGCGGTGGGCGGAAATTAAGCAAGCTCAAATCAAAGACGCTCAGCAGAAACTGAATAAAATTAATGCCCGCCGCCCGGATTTGCAAACTCAATTAGTCACCGTACAGCAACAGTTAGAACAGCAAAAAAACAGCTCGGAAATACAGCAGCAAATTCTATCTTTAGATAGATACATTGCTGAAATTGGCTATAATTTGGAACAGCACGAACACGTGCGGAGCGAAATGCGCCGATCGCAGTTTTGGATCGCCCGCGCCGAAAAATTGCGATCGGCAACTGTGCAGTACCCGCAAGTGCAGCAGCGGGTTAATGAAATAGCAAATTCCATCGCAGTGCGCGATCAAGATTTGCAAGTTGTCAGCGCTCAAACTGCCGCGATGAACCAGCAATTGCAAGAACATCCCGATCCCACAGCTCGCATAAGTGCGATCGAACAGCAAATCAGTCGCCGCCGCCAGCAGCTAGACCAACATTTGGGAAGTCTCGGACGCCTCCAGCAGCAGCAGCAAAATCTGGAAAATCTGCAAGTTCAGCTAGTAGCTCAAAAAGAGCAAATGCAAGTTGCCAAACGCCAGCAGCGAGTTTATCAAGAGTTGGGTCAAGCCTTTGGTAAAAACGGCATTCAAGCTTTAATGATTGAAAATGTTTTGCCTCAACTCGAAGCTGAAACCAATCAGATATTGTCGAGATTGAGCGCGAATCAATTGCACGTTCAATTTATTACTCAGCGGGCTGCTGCTTCTAAAAAAGCAACTAAATTGATTGACACTTTAGACATTTTAATTGCTGATGCTCGCGGTACTCGCGCCTACGAAACTTACTCTGGCGGTGAAGCTTTTCGGATTAATTTTGCGATTCGGCTGGCGCTGGCGAGATTGCTGTCTCAGCGGGCGGGCACGGCTTTACAAATGTTGATTATTGATGAGGGATTTGGGACTCAGGATGCTGAAGGGTGCGATCGGCTGATTGCTGCAATTAATGCGATCGCCTCCGACTTCGCCTGCATCCTCACCGTTACCCATATGCCGCACCTGAAAGAAGCTTTTCAAGCCAGAATTGAAGTAAGCAAAACTGCTCAGGGTTCTTGCATTAGCTTGTCAATTTAAAAGGGTTGATGAACCGGATGGAAGGAGGAGAAGAAAAAAAGTTCAACATATCAGTGTTTTCACCTTCTCTTTTCTTGCCGCCTTGGGTATTTTCACCTTCTGTTTTCTGGATAAGTACCGAATGCCTTCTGTTATACTACTTACTTTCAAGCACAAAGGTAATTGTATGCCCGTGCCCCAAACCATAATGGAATCAGTCATTGCCAATCTAAAATCTAAAATCTAAAATGGTATTAGTCGTCTCCCCCGTCGGCTTTTTTGGGCTGCTGACTTTGTTAAAAAAGCTAAATTAAAAATAAAATTATAGAATAAGAATGGCTCAAGCTATTTATAATTTCCTATTGTTCTGTCCGCTCCCAAGGAGTTTGGATATTGCTACAGATGACAACAGACTCTTTCAACCTGTCTCTCCTAGAACGGGCGATCGCAGCTTCGAGCAACAGTATCCTCATCGCGGATGCTCGCAAGCCTGACACACCTATTATCTACTGCAATCCTGCTTTTGAGAAACTGACCGGTTACAGTGCCGAAGAAGTTATTGGACGCAACTGCCGGTTTTTGCAGGGGCCCGATACCGATCATGCCGAATTAAATAAACTCCGCCGCAGCTTGGAAGCGGGAACGGAAATTCAGGTAATTATCAAAAATTATCGCAAAGACAAAACTCCTTTTTGGAACGAATTAATGGTTTCCCCCATCCTAGATAATGAGGGAAAATTAACTCATTTTATCGGAGTTCAGAACGATATTAGCAAAAGAGTAGCAGCCGAAACAGCCAGGGAAGAAAGCGAAGAAAGATTGCGCGTTATCGCCAGTACGACTCCCGTTCCCATGTTAATTACGCGCCTAGAAGACAGCGTTATTTTGTATGCAAATCCTGCTCTTGGTGAAAGTTTAGGTTTGAGTAATGAAGAACTCCTTGGTGGAAAAAAAAATGAATTTTATGCCAATATCAACGACCACATTCAATTGCTAGAATTAGTCAAACAAAATGGTTTTAGCGACCGCGAAGAAATCTGCCTCAAGAAAGCAAATGGTAGTTTTTTTTGGGTAAAAATGTCGATGCGAGCGATTAATTTTAATGGCGAAGCCGCAATTTTATCGGCATTTTACGATATTACCGATCGCGTAGAAGCAGAAACAGCACTACGGCAAAGCGAAGCGAGGTTTCAAAAACTAGCCGCCAACGTTCCCGGCATGATTTATCAATTTCAGTTAGCAGCAGACGGCGCTATGTCTTTCCCCTACGTCAGTTCCGGCTGCCGCGAACTCTGGGAATTAGAACCAGAGGTACTCCAAAATTCAGCTAGGCCCGCGATCGAAATGATTCATCCAGACGATGCGCCAAGCTTCCATGAATCTGTTGCTACCTCAGCTAAAACTTTAGAGCCTTTGCGGTGGGAAGGAAGATTTGTTTTTCCGGGCGATCGGATTAAGTGGATTAGCGGGGCTTCCCGACCAGAACCGGGCGAAAAAGATAACATTATTTGGGACGGCTTGTTGATTGATATTAGCGATCGCAAACTTGCAGAATCAGCACTGATCCAAAGCGAAGCCAGATTCCAAAAAATGGCCGCCAACGTGCCGGGAATGATTTATCAATACTTGCTGCATCCCGACGGTTCAAATGAATTCATTTATGTAAGTTCCGGCTGTTGGGAACTCTACGAATTAGAGCCAGAAAAAGTTGAACAAAACTCGGATTTAATTTGGGCAACGGTGCATCCAGAAGACCTAAAAAATCTGTTAGAATCAATCGCAATTTCCGGCAAAACTCTCAAACCTTGGATATATGAAGGGCGGATCGTAACCGGATCGGGAAAAGTGAAATGGATTCGTGGCATTGCCCGCCCCGAAATGCAGCCTGGGGGCGATATACTGTGGGAGGGAGTGACAATCGACATCAGCGATCGCAAGCTAGCAGAAATCGCCCTCAGCGAGTCAAAAATCGCCCTGCAACAAGCCAATCAAGAACTTGAAAAGCGCGTCCTAGAACGCACGGAAGCCTTGGAAACCTCCCAAAAAATGCTGTGGTTGGTAATCAATAACATCCCTCAGTTAATCGCCTGGAAAGATCGAGATTTAGTTTACTTGGGAGGCAACAAAAACTTTGCCAAAGTCGCAGGTTTCAATCACCCCAGTGAAATCGCCGGTCTCACCGACTTCGATATGCCTTGGAAGCCGGAAGAAACAGAATTTTTTCGAGCCTGCGACCGCCGTATCATGGCAACCAACACCCCAGAATATCACATCATAGAATCCAAAATGCAAGCCGACGGCACCCAGTGCTGTCTGGATACAAATAAAATACCTTTACACGACAATTCCGGCAATGTTGTCGGCATTTTGTCTACTTTTGAAGACATCACCGATAGGCTTTCCCTAGCAGCTCAAGTCCGGGCCAGCGAGGAACTATTTCGCACAATTTTTGAAGATGCACCCATCGCTATCTACTTAGCTAATTTAGATGATAATAAGTTAGTGAGAGTCAATAAAACTTACTGCGAAATGCTGGGATATACCGCAGCAGAATTGCTTGCCCAAACATTTATTGAACTTGGACATCCCGAAGATTCTCCAAAAAATCTCCAAGTTGCTGATTCTCTTAAGCGGGGAGAAATTACTCACTATCAAATCGAACTCCGCCAGATTACCGCTACAGGTAAAATTGTTTGGGTAAACGTGACAGCTACTTTGATTCGAGACGGTGAAGGACAACCTATTTACAACTTAGGGATGATTGAAAATATAACCAATCGCAAAATTTCCGCCGCCGCACTCCAAGCTTCCGAATCTCAATTAAGAAAACAAGCCGCCCAATTGCAAGAAGCATACGAACAGCTACAAAACGCTCAAATCCAATTAGTTCAATCCGAAAAAATGTCGAGTCTCGGTCAGATGGTGGCTGGGATTGCCCACGAAATCAACAATCCTGCCACTTTTATTAACGGCAATATTTCTCATACTTACAACTATTTTCACGATTTAATTGAACTGTTAAGTCTCTACCAGGAATGCTATCCGTCCCCAGGGCCTCAGATTGCTAAAAAAGTTAAGGACTTAGAGTTAGATTTTCTGAAGGAAGATTTGCCAAAAATGCTAAACTCTATGAGAGTAGGAGTAGAAAGAATCAGTAATATTGTGTTGTCGCTGCGGAACTTTTCGCGGCTGGATGAATCAGAAATGAAGTTAGTAGACGTTCATGAAGGAATTGACAGTACACTGTTAATTTTGCAGCACAGATTTCATCAGGCAAGTCAAAAAACCCGGATTGAAATTATTAAAGAATACGGAAAAGTCTCAAAAATTTACTGTTGTGCGGGGCAGTTAAACCAGGTATTTCTCAATATTATCAGCAATGCGATCGATGCTCTAGAAAACCAACCGGAACCTCGGACGATCGTGATTCGCACCCTCATGAAAAAAGCTGGGTTGAAAAGCCACAGTAAAACCCAGCTCAGTGATTGCGATCGCATGGTAATTTGCATCGCCGACAGTGGCCCGGGAATGAGCGAAGAGGTTCGCAAGCGGCTATTTGACCCGTTCTTCACCACCAAGCCCGTAGGCTCTGGAACTGGTTTAGGATTATCCATCAGCCATCAAATTGTGGTAGAAAAACATAAGGGAAGCCTGCGGTGCATCTCAGCGCCCGGACAGGGAGCGGAATTTTGGATTGAAATCCCCTGCTGAGCGATCGTCCATTAATGTAAAAGTAAAAGTTTAAATATCTAACTTTTAATTCCCAATTGCCGTCGGTGCTTGAGTTATCAGGGTTTTGAATTAACCGCACTCAGAGGCCGGAACAAATCGCACTCAGCGGTGTGCTAATCTGCAGCCCTTATTCGCTAGGCAATTATGCTGAAAAAACTACCTTTATCCTGGTCTCGCTACATTCCAGCCGGGTTGACGCTGGCTTTGGGTGTCGGGCTGTCGGTTTTGACATTTGCCTTGGTTTGGGACTGGGAAGACAAGCGCCGCGACTACGAAATGCACCGCCGCATTGACGATATTTCGATCGGCATCGAACGCCAGCTCAACTCCGACTTAGATACTGTTCTCGCCCTCAGCGACTACATGAAAGCCTTCAGCGCCGTTGAGCGTTCCTCTTTTGCCCGGTTTGTCGCCCGGCCCCTATCCGTCCACCCCAGCCTGCAACTCCTGGCTTGGGCCCCCCGCGTCCCCAATTCCGAGCGGCGCAACTACGAAACCAAAGCTAGAACCGAAACAGATCCCAGCTTCGAGATTACAGAGCGTGGCCCGCGAGGAGAACTCCGCAAGGCCCTCCAGCGTTCCGAATACTTCCCGGCTTTCTACGTCGAACCACCAGCCGGAAACGAGACAGTATTAGGCTTTGACCTCGCCTCCCACCCAGAAATCCGCGTCGCGCTCGATCGAGGGCGCGATACAGGAGAAATGATTGTCACCAACTACATCGGCTTAACTCAGGGCAATTCCCCGGAACAGGGTCTTTTGGCAATAGTTCCGATTTACGAAAACAGCAGTAAACCGACTACCCTGGAATCCCGTCGCCAATTGCTACAAGGATTTGTTCTGGGCGTATTTCGAGGCAAAGATATTTTCCAAACCTCTTTAAAAGGACGCAATACCGAATACCTCAATATTTATCTCGTTAGCGAGGCTCCAGACAAGCAACAAGCAGCGTCATTGTTACCCCAAACGGCCAACCCGGTTCTCAAAAACCTCCCTGCTGAGAGGCAAATTCAGCAATTTGCGGTGCAGTTCCAATCCGCGAGCCAACAAGTGCTTCCAGTATCAGTCGCTGCAAAACCCTCTCTCCTACAAAACTGCCCGATTCTTGACAATCCAGGCCCGAACTATACAGCTTGCAGAAGGCGGCTGAAAATTAGCGGCCGCCAGTGGTCTATGTACGTGTCGGCAACGCCGGAAATTCGCAGGATTCGCAAGCACTGGCGCTCTTGGGGAACTCTGACGATGGGGATGCTGTGGACTCTGATTCCGGTGACATATATGCTGACATCTTTGAGTCGCACCGCCCAAATCGAAAAGCTAGCCAAAGAAAGAATTCGCCAAGCCGAACAGTTGCAGGCTGCTTACCTACAGTTGGAACTCGAACAAGCTAAATCCGAGCAATTGCTGCTGAACGTTTTGCCCGCAGCGATCGCCCTGCGTTTGAAGGACAATGAACACAATATCGCCGAAAGTTTTGCGGAAGTAACTGTCATGTTTGCGGACATTGTGGGGTTTACAGAGCTTTCGTCGAGAATTTCAGCGACGGCAGTGGTGGAAGTGCTCAACGATATTTTTTCGGCTTTTGACCACTTGGCCGATCGCCACGGTTTGGAGAAAATTAAGACTATTGGTGACGCTTACATGGTTGTCGGCGGTTTGCCTACGGCCAGAGAGGATCATGCCGAGGCAGTTGCGAACATGGCGATCGATATGCTACACGAAATTCGGCTCCTCAGTTTAGAACATTCGGAACCTTTCAGCATTCGGATCGGGATTAGCAGTGGCCCTGTCGTTGCCGGCGTTATCGGCTTAAAAAAGTTTATTTACGACCTCTGGGGCGACACAGTAAATATTGCTTCGCGCATGGAATCCCACGGGATTACGGGCTGCATTCAAGTCACCGCCGAAACCTACGAGATATTAAAAGATAAATATACTTTTCAGAAGCGCGGCGCCATTCAAATTAAGGGCAAGGGATACATGGTTACTTATTTGCTGACTGGGAAAAAAGATTATTGACAATCAAGCATCCAGGATACCCGCCACGTGATTCATCCGTCCAGAAATAAAAAACCTGTATCCGATGAAACTTGCCCCCCGAATTGCTCCGTGGGGTCAATGCTTCAATTCTTTAATCTAAAATCTAAAATCTAAAATCTAAAATCGATTGACCCAGCCCAAAAACGGATACAAGCCTCCGAATCCGCGATCGATTAAGACTTGCGATCGCCAAGCTAAGATATGATAAGCTCAAGGTATTCTATCACCCCTGCACCAACTGAGGAAAAACCATGACGACGCTGCTAATTCAAACCGAAAGCGTCCCACTGACGGTCAATTTCCCTGCGATCCAATCGATGACTGTTGAACAGTTCTATGAATTCTGTATAGTTAATCGCGATTTGAGAATTGAGCGTACTGCCAGTGGGGAAGTCATTATCATGTCACCAGCTTTTTCAGATACAGGGAATCGAAACGGTAAGATTTTTCAGCAACTTGCAAACTGGGCAGAAGAAGATGGCACAGGTGAAACGTTTGACTCCAGTGCAGGCTTTACCTTGCCGAATGGAGCAACCCGATCTCCCGATGCCTCCTGGATTAAACTAGAGCGCTGGAATGCCTTAACTGAAGAACAAAAAGCCTCATTCGCACCGATTTGTCCCGACTTTGTGATTGAATTGCGGTCTGCTAGTGACACTCTCAAGGGATTGCAAAACAAGATGCAAGAATATATTGAGAACGGTGTATCGCTCGGCTTTTTGCTCGATCGCAAAAACAGAAAAGTCTACATCTACCGTCCCGATTGCGAACCTGAAATCTTAGATAATCCTGAAACAGTCAGCGCAGATCCAGAGTTACCGGGATTTGTCTTGCGGATGGCCAAAATCTGGTGATTTAGAGCGTTACACCATACTCAAAGACATCAATTCATCGGTCATTTCAAAATTCGCCGTGACGCTTTGCACGTCATCCAAATCTTCCAGTGCATCCATTAACTTTAGGAGCGATCGAGCTTTTTCAGGAGTGTCTATTTCCACTGTATTGCTCGGAATCCAGCGATTTTCCGACTGCAAAACTGCAAATTTTTTTTGTTTCAAAACATCAGCCAGTTGTTCCAGATGAGCCACACTTGTAAATACCTCTGCACCTTCAGTATCCTCATCAATTAATATCAAATCATAAGATTCCGCCGCCGCCTCTAGGGACGCTTCAAACAATTGTTCCTCATCAATCGGGCCGCGTACAGTACAAACTCCTTTGTTGTCAAACATCCAGCCCACACAACCAGTTTCGCCCAAGTTTCCGCCATTTTTAGTAAAAGCTTCTCGCAAGTCAGCCGCTGTGCGGTTGCGATTGTCTGTCAGCGCTTCAATCAGAATAGCAACCCCGCCAACGCCGTAACCTTCGTAGCGAATAGCTTCTAATTCCGAACTTCCCCCCGCCAAGCCAGCACCTTTGGCGATCGCCCTTTCTATGTTTTCATTAGGAATATCCGCCGCCTTGGCTTTTTCAATAGCCGTCCGCAGTTGAAAATTGCCAGCGGGATCGGGAACTCCGCTGCGGGCCGCGACAATAATTTCGCGAGATATTCGAGCAAAAACCTTGCCTTTAACGGCATCAACTCTCGCTTTTTGGCGTTTAATATTCGCCCACTTACTGTGTCCAGCCATATCGATTTAAGATTTTCGATTTAAAATGTGCGATCGAGATTAAACAATAACACCCAGATTCGGACTAATCAGATGAACGTAAGGTGCTCTTCTGCCGCGCACCTTACACACATAGCATAAAATGCGATTTTTCGCACGAATCTCAACTTTAATTAAACCGGATCGCGGTTTCAGAGTCAGTCAGGTGAGAAGTATCGCCATTAAGTGCGATCGACCATTCTCCCTCACCCCGCACCACTTTCACCAAACAGCACAAAGAAGCGTTAATTTCCGTTTCTGCACAGCCCGCTAGCCCGATCGCAGTTCCTAAAACCGACGCACCGTGACCTACTAATAACATATCTTCAGGAAACTCAGCCGCGAGGCGTTTAGCAGTTTCCCCCGCCCTTTTGAGACAAGCTTCCCCAGTTTCGGGATAATTAGCAATACCGCCCTTGTAGGAAGCATCAATCCGGGGAAAACGCCTGCACAAAGCTTCGACGGACTCAGTTTCCGGCATTTCTGTCATCCATTCCGGATTCAACCATTCGCACAGTCCCCACTCTAGTTTAATTGACAAATCGAGAGCTTCGGCCGCGTGATTTGCTGTTTGGACAGTTCGCAGAAAAGGGGAAGCAAAAATATGAGAAATTCCTTCTCCTTTGAGGCGATTGGCGAGTTGTTTAGCTTGAACGTGACCGTCTTCGGAAAGGTGGGGATCGTAGCGGTGTTCTGCGGTGAGAAACCAGTCGGGGTTAACGAAGTCGATGCGGTTTCCGTGTCGTGCGATCCAGACTGTTTGTGGCATGAGTTGGTTTGAGTTTGGCTTCTAGGTGTAATATTATATCAAAGATGCTGATTTGGGCTCTTTATGAAATTCGAGTGGGATGAAAACAAGGCTGCGGTAAATTTGTCCAAGCATGGCATCTCATTTGAGGAAGCCAAAACGGTTTTTGACGATCGCCTCTACGTCGATTTCTACGATCCGGATCACTCTGATGAAGAAGATCGCTATATTATTGTTGGAGAGTCCCAGCAAGGTAATTTATTGATAGTGTCGTATACAGAAAGAGCAGATTTTATTCGTTTGATTAGCGCCAGAAAAGTAACACGAGTGGAGCGAGAAGTTTATGAAGAAGGATGAAACAGGGATGGACGATGAGCTGCGGTCGGAATATGATTTGAGGAAGTTGCGTGTAAGAAGGGTAGGATCTGGACGAAATACCTTTGGTGGTGTAAATATTCGTTTAGAACCGGATGTTGCAGAGATGTTTCCCGATTCTGAAGCAGTGAATGAAGCTCTGCGGTTTTTGATTAGAATTACTAAAGAAAACCTGGTATCTGAGAAATAATACCAAATCAGGTGTCCTCTGTATTGAGTTAATATTATATCGAAGTTTGGTAATCTGGTGGGTTGCGAAGCTATTGATTGATTTTTTTTAACCGCAGATACACGCAGATAGACGCAGATGATAGTGGGTTTGGTAAGAGATGATGGAGTAGTGTTTTTTACCTTTAAAGTCTTTCCAGCCATTTTTGCATGGATAAATCAATTAATTGAGCTGAAGTAAATTTACAGGTACGTTTCTCTAAGTAGGGCTTGCTGAAAAAGCCTAAAACCCTTACATCAAAAGACTTTGGCTCCTGACAGCGCTGAGCATGTGTAAGATT
>NZ_JAUPTE010000051.1:0-48420 GCF_036701705.1 Microcoleus sp. w1-18aA5
AATGACGAGGGGGATCCCTGTGTATTTTGTTTTTTTTGTCAAGTACAATTTATACCAAATTAGATGAGCTTACCCTGGTTTCTACCTCAAAGCGCATCTAAGACAGGCTAAGTTAAGTTTGTACCCGCGCCAACCCTGATTAACCTTTCACTACACTCATATTTTTGAGTAATCTTGCTGAGGGAAGTTGCAGATTATTTGCTATGCTTTGATTAGACATCAATAATTTATGGCGCAAATTAGTGTCAATGAAAAGAGTTATGAGGTTGAAAACTTTCTTCGCTGCAGTGTTGGCGATCGTCCTGTTCACTCTCTACTTAACTCCTCCTGTGATGGCCGCGAATGCGGAGGATGTGAGTCACCTATTAAAGGATAATTGGTGCGTCAGTTTTTTGTGGAAACAGTGCGATTTGAGCGCAGTCGATTTGCGGGGAGCTAATCTCCAAGAAGCCAATTTGAGCGGCGCTAATTTGAGCGGCGCTAATTTGTCCGGTGCTAACTTAAAAAATGCGGATCTTTCTGACGCAGACCTCAGCGGCGCTAATTTAGCAAATGCTGATATTTTAGGCACGGATCTCAGTCGAGCCAATTTGACAGAAGCTAATTTCAACTCCACGAAGTTGTGGGATGCTAATCTGACTTTGGCAAATCTGAGCCGCGCCAATTTACAAGATGCTAATGTCTTAGATTCTCGACTTTGGGGAAGCAATCTCACCGAAGCTAATTTAACGGATGCGACACTGCATGGTGCTGACTTGCAATATGCTAATTTGGCAGACACTAATTTAACAGGTGCTGACTTGCACAGCTTCTTTTTCCGAGGTTCCAAACAAGTCACAAATTTGAGCAATGCTAATTTAGAAGGCGCTACTTTAACGGGAGCAAATTTCAGAGGTGCGGTGCTGGCAGGGGCAATAATGCCGGACGGGTCTATTAATGAAGAAAGTGGCTTTAATTTACCGTAGAGTAAAATTAAAGTCTGCTTGAATAATTTCAACAACAGGCTTTCGGGCTGATTTCGCAGTCAATGAATTATCTGGTGTAGCTGCGCCCGTTGCCAACAGCTTGTTGAGGATGCTGTCAAGATATCAATGTAAACCAGGGTGCGATCGACCTTTTAACTTCCAAGCTGCGCCCATTACCAACAGCTTGTTGAGGATGCTGTCAAGATATCAATTTAAACCAGGGTGCGATCGACTTTTTAACTCCCAACCCGTAAATATCGCTAAAATCTTAAATTTAAAACAGAACCGACGCGCATCTGTTACAATTTTCAACAAAGCCAGAACAGCCCCGAACCTGAAGTCACCTGTCTAGGGATACAAGCCCTCCACAGGAGTCGTGAATAGCAAAAATATTAGATATTTAGTTTAAACTCTCAGATTCATCTGTAGAGCCTCTCTAAAATCTAAAATCGATGGGCTGTGGAGTTAATCTAAAATCTAATAATCTAAAATCTAAAATCTAAAATCGATGGGCTGTGAAGTCAATCTAAAATCTAAAATCTAAAATCTAAAATCTAAAATCGACTGATGGAAACCCTGCAAACTCAACTTTACGAACTCGCGCAATTTGCTAATAATTTAGTAAATACCCAACTGACAAACCTCAGTTTAGTCAGCGTCGGAGTCATCTTTCTGGCAGGGTTGCTAACGAGCTTAACGCCCTGTATGCTTTCAATGTTGCCGATCACGATCGGCTACATCGGTGGATACGAAGCAAAAAGCCGCCTCCAAGCCGCCGCCCAGTCTGCGTGGTTTTCCCTGGGATTAGCCACCACCCTTGCGGGTTTAGGTATTGTAGCATCATTTGCCGGACAAGTTTACGGGAAAATTGGTCTGGGTTTGCCAATTCTTGTCAGCATTATTGCTATTCTAATGGGGCTGAATTTACTCGAAGCTTTACCCTTACAAATGCCGTCTTTCGACGCTGTGGGGTGGGTACCGAAAGATTTGCCGGCGGGCGTGCGATCGTACTTATTGGGCTTAACTTTTGGTTTAGTAGCGTCTCCCTGCAGCACTCCGGTTTTAGCTACACTCTTAGCTTGGGTTTCCAAAACGGGAGATACAGTTTTAGGTGGTGTGTTGCTGCTGTTTTACGCTGCTGGCTACGTCGCTCCGCTGATTATAGCAGGTACTTTCACTGCTAGCATTAAAAAATTGTTAGAATTACGTCGGTGGTCGAGTTGGATTACGCCTGTTAGCGGCGTTTTGCTAGTAGGATTTGGTGTTTTCTCTCTGCTTTCCCGGATACTTCCCGCGTAAGTTTCGTTATCAGGAGTTCAGTCCTTATTTAGAGATATAGCAATCACTATGGAATGCGTGAATTAAGTTTTTTTAAACGAACCGCGAAGACGCGAAGAACACGAAGGAAGAAAGAAATAAAAGAGAAAGACTTCTAAATAGATTTAGACTTGCTCGAAAAAAATAATATTTTCTTCATCTTTTGTTGTTCCCTCCTCTTTCTTCCTTCTCCCTTCTTCCATCCGTTACATCCGTTACAAAATCCGTTGCCGAACTTCCTTCATAATTACCAATGACATCAAAAGAAGTATTTCTATCAAAACTCTCAAGCTGGGCGAATGCCCCTCAAAGGTTTTTCAAGCGAGAAATTTTGCCGGTGCTAGCAGATTTACGGTTGGCAATTATCTTGCTGCTGACGATCGCATTTTTCAGCATTTCCGGCACTGTCATCGAACAAGGCCAATCAGTACCCTTTTACCAATCTAACTATCCAGAACATCCTGCTTTGTTCGGCTTCCTAACTTGGAAAGTTGTGCTAATTGCAGGACTTGACCACGTATACCGCACTTGGTGGTTTTTGTCAATCCTAATTTTGTTCGGCAGCAGCTTAACAGCTTGTACATTTACCCGACAATTTCCTGCATTAAAAGCCGCCCGCCGCTGGAAATTTTATGAAGAACCCAAGCAGTTTGAAAAATTAGCTCTCAGTGCGGAATTAGATACAGTTGCTTTAACTTCGTTAGAACCACTTTTGCAGCAAAAAAACTACCGCATATTTCGAGAAGGCGAAAAAGTTTATGCCCGCAAGGGAATAATTGGCAAAATCGGCCCGATTATTGTTCACGCCAGTATGCTAATTATTTTAGCTGGGTCGATATGGGGCGCAATGACGGGATTTCTCGGTCAAGAAATTGTTCCCAGCGGCGAAACATTTCAGGTGCAGAATATTCTGGATGCGGGGCCTTGGGCGGGGCCGCAAATACCGAAGGATTGGTCGATGCGAGTTAATCGGTTCTGGATTGATTATACTCCCGAAGGCGGCATCGACCAATTTTACTCTGATCTGTCAGTTTTGGACAAAACAGGCCAAGAGGTCGATCGCAAAACCATTCACGTTAACGAACCTCTCAGATACCGGGGAGTCACATTTTATCAAGCAGATTGGGCAATAGCTGCCGTGCGAGTTCGCCTCAACAAAAGCCCGGTTTTACAATTACCAATGGCTCAGCTAGACACTCAAGGTAAAGGTCGAATTTGGGGTGCTTGGATTCCGACAAAACCCGATTTGAGTGCTGGAGTTTCTCTGCTAGCAAAAGATTTGCAAGGAACGATGTTAGTGTACGGTACGGATGGCAAATTGTTAACTACAGTTCGCGCAGGAACGGCGGTAGAAGTTAACGGAGTCATGCTGACTATTGACGAAGTTGTAGGCAGTACGGGATTGCAAATTAAAGCCGATCCGGGTATTCCGATAGTTTATACTGGCTTCGGGTTGCTGATGCTCAGCGTGCTAATGAGCTATATGTCTCACTCGCAGATTTGGGCTTTGGAAAAAAACGGCAAACTCTACGTCGGCGGGCGCACTAATCGCGCTCAGGTGACTTTTGAAAGAGAAGTTGTGGAGATTTTGGACAAGTTGGCCGAATCGAAAACAGCAGAGGAAAAAAGTGCGATCGCCCCGACTTCTGTTGCAAGTCAAAGCTAAAAGTAGGGTGCGCCTAGCGCACCTTACACCAACGATAAATATCAAAAAGATTAGTTGAGTTTGTAGGGTGGGCGTTGCCAGATATGTCTAGGTGGTTAATGTGAACCTGAGAAAAAGCAGAAAACCACTATTTCACGTTCTGATTTTTCAAATTTCAAGTAATGAAAATTACTATACGGAGTTTTGGTTTCACAATCCCAACGTTGAAACGCCCGTGACCTGATACTCTCCCGTGGGCAACCAACTCGACCGATGCGGAGTGTACACCCTACAAACTACGAGATTTTAAGCGTCTGAACGACTTTTTGACTGTCTTGAGAGGGCTGTCCTGACGCACCCTACCATTAGTTACTAATTTTATTAACAATCCTATTTCTTAAAACTATTGTGGGGGGCGCTTCGATGCCACCCCACAATTAAATCTCACTCCCACAACAGCTTAATACTACCCTACTTCTGATGCGACACCTCAATCACGGTGTGGACGTTCCCCCGCGGCGAAAAATCGCCCTTAATCGTCGCTTCCAGTGGCGCGCAAGCTGCCACAAAATCGTCTAAAATTTGATTGATCGATTCTTCGTGAGAAATGTAGCGATCGCGATAACTGTTAACGTACAGTTTCAGCGCTTTTAACTCTACCACCCGCTCGTCTGGCACATAAGTAACGTGAATTGTCGCAAAATCGGGATAGCCAGAAAATGGGCACTTGCAAGTAAACTCCGGCAACGTAATGTTAATCGAGTAGCGCCGCCCGACTCGCGGATTCGGAAAAGTAATTAACTCGCCTTCCAAAATCTGGCGTTCGCCGTATTTCATTTCTTCGGTGCTTGACTTTTGCGACATAGTTTGTTCCGGTGCGTAGGTGTTCATAGCGATCGACTAAAAACTTGTAACACTAAATTAAATTAACGTTCAATATCTGTAACAAATATCTTGACGAATTGTGTTGCGATCGATCTAATTGCAAATACTCTCAGGCTAAACTAAAACAAGTTCACCCTCGCCATCTACAATTATGCAAAATACTACCTTATCTGACAATACTTCCCCTGAAAACTCAAATAGTTACTCTCCATCGGTACCAATTTCCCTCTATCGAGAAGTCACGGCCGAGCTGCAAGCAGCCCAAGCGATGGTAGACTCTCTCAAAACCCACAATCAGCAATTAGTCCAACAAAATCAACAACTGCGGCGAGAAGTAGAAACAGTAGTTCAAGTATCCCAACAGTTACAGCAAGTAGTCAACTCGGCTCAGAGCATCACCCAGACAGGGATGCCTCAAATGCCGTCAGTCAAATTTAATTTCAGCGTTGAACCTCCGCCCCCACCACCTGTAACCTCGCAGACTAATTCTGCCGTACCTCAACCACCTCAGACAGTGGCTTTCCCCTTCCCCCTACCGGAATCGGAGGCAACAGCCGCCTCTATGCCGCAGCCACTTCCCGACAAATTATTTACAGAAGTGCCGGAAACTCCTTACCGTGTCCGATCTCAACTCAAAAAAAACTCAGATTTAAGCGGATTGTGGTTGGCGATCGCGATTTTTCTGATTGTGATTGCAGCTTTCGGTGCAGGTTATTTAGTTGTCCGCCCTTTATTAATGAAAAAGTAAATTCCAACAAGAATCCCACGGTTCGATCCGTGGGATTTTAAACAAAACCTAGCATAAAATGTTCAAAGTTACGCTAATTGGCCATCATCCTCTGGCGGCAATCGTTTCTACTGAACGAGGGGCATACTGCTCTTCACAAGCAGAACCTACGATTCCCACCCCTGGCTCGAAACCGCGCGTGAACTCAGTGAGTTTTACCTGTTTAGCTTCCAAAGCTGTCTGTAGCACCTTCATGGCTCGGTGAGGGTCGCCGGCTCCGCAGAAAAATAAGTCTGCAGCAAAATAACCGTGTTCAGGCCAAGTATGGATTGCTATATGAGACTCTGCCAAAGTAGCAGTAGCTGTCACTCCGTGAGGACTAAACTGGTGTACGCACAAATCGATGAGAGTAGCTCCTCCGGCTTCGATCGCATCGAGAATAGCGCGGCGGATACGTTCAGGATCGTTGAGCAGGTCTCCTGGAGACTGCCAAGCATCAGCGACCAGATGGGTTCCCAATTGTTTCATTCTGCGGGGTTTTACCTCTATTGATTTTTTAAGTCTCAAACCTTTTAACCATAGCACGATGCCAAAAATTTTGCAAGTATCTTTCACAAAGAAAAATGAAGATTACGAGAAATACCCACCACCAAGCGCTGGCTGTATGGTGGGTTCAAACTGTCTCACAGGCAGATCCCACTAATGGAATTCGTATTATTTCAGTGCTGCCTTTTTCTTCTCAAACCACCGTTTTTGATTAAAGCGATCTCTGGTTTCCATGGGCTAAAAAAACCAAAGCTCGATCGTTCCGGCTGTGGCGGAATTGATATGAGATCGAAATGCCACAGATGGATCGCTATGCTTTCATGCGTAAAATTCGATAGATGGATGCTAGACGATCGCCCGGCGGGCAGATTCCAGCGCTCGCTCTGGCAGCCTATGCTGTAAAAGTTGAGCAGCAACAGGCGATCTCCGCTGGGTTTCTGGCGTCATCTAGCTAAACCAGCCCGGTCAGCCGAGATAGTATCGTTGCCCCCTTGGTGCGGGCCCAATAGAGAGACAAGCGCATGATCCAGCAGTATCAACTCGTCGAACAGATTTTTGCAGGCAATAGCGAGATGGCGATGCTGATGCGATCGCACGACTGGTCGCTTTCCGCCCTTGGTGCCGTTGAAACCTGGTCGCAAAGCTTGAAAACCGCGATTCGGATCATCTTAGGCTCTCGCTACCCCATGTTCGTCTGGTGGGGACAGCAGATGACCAAGTTTTATAACGATGCTTACATTCCTATGCTCGGCAAACGACATCCGCAAGCACTAGGTCAGCCTGCCTCACAGGTATGGGCTGAAATCTGGGACACGCTAGGGCCACAAGCAGAAGCGGTTTTGAACCAGGGACAATCGACGTGGAATCAAGAATTGCTTCTGGTGATGGAGCGCAACGGGTATACAGAGGAAACCTACTTTACCTTTTCCTACAGTCCGGTGGCGAATGATGATGGCCCTGTGGGGGGCATTTTCTGCGCCTGTAGCGAGGACACTCAGCGCGTTTTGAGCGATCGCCGCTTGGCAACGTTGCGCGAATTAGCAGCAGAAACAGTCACTGCCAAGACGGTAGAAACAGCTTGCGAGATGTCCGCCACCGTATTGACCAATAACGCCCATGACATCCCGTTTGCGCTGTTTTATCTACTCGATGGCGAAAACGAGATCGCACGACTCGCGGGTACAACAAGGTTAGCAGCCGGAACCCTTGCCTCTTGTGAGGCGATCGAGCTTACATCCGCCCAAAAGTGCCCGTGGCAATTGAACCAAGTCATGGAGACGGGCGAAAGCAGAATCATTGAAGATTTGGAAGCGCAATTTGGACTTTTACCGGGCGGCGCGTGGTCCCAATGTCCCCATCAAGCGGTAGTTCTACCACTAGCTCGATCGGGAGAAACCTTCGGGTTCCTGATTGCTGGAGTGAGTCCGCTGAGAACGTTTGATGATGATTACAAAGGTTTTTTTGACTTGATGGCAGGGCAGGTGACAACAGCGATCGCCAACGCCCAAGCTTACCAACAAGAGCGTAAACGTGCCGAAGCATTAGCTGAGTTAGACCTTGCTAAAACCACGTTTTTTAGCAATGTGTCTCACGAATTCCGCACGCCGCTGACCTTAATGCTGTCGCCGTTAGAAGAAACGATCGCCAACCTGGATGGAACAATTCCACCTCAAGAACGCGAACAATTACAGTTGGTGCAGCGTAACGGAATGCGACTGCTCAAACTCGTCAATAGCTTGCTCGATTTCTCACGCATCGAAGCAGGTCGAGTCCAAGCATCTTATGAACCTGTAGATTTGGCAACCTATACGGCGGAACTTGCCAGCACATTTCGATCGCTGATTGAACGGGTGGGAATGTCACTCATTGTTGACTGTCCACCCTTGCCCGAAGCGATTTATGTCGATCGCGAAATGTGGGAAAAAATTGTTCTCAATTTATTATCAAATGCCTTTAAGTTTACGCTAGCGGGAACAATTACGGTTCGATTACGGTGTGTAGAAAAATGTGTTGAATTAACGGTTTCAGATACAGGGGTCGGGATTCCGTCCGAAGAACTACCGCATTTATTTGAGCGATTTCATCGAATCAAAAACTCGGAAGGACGGAGTTTTGAAGGCTCTGGCATTGGGCTATCGCTAGTGCAAGAACTCGTCAAACTACATAGGGGAGCGATCAATGTCAGCAGCACTTTTGGGCAGGGCAGTTGCTTTACAGTGACGATTCCCACCGGAACAGCTCATCTGCCGCCGGAGCGCATTGGCGCAAGTCGCACGTTAGCATCAACGGCGTTAGGCGCGATGCCCTATGTCGAAGAAGCTCAACGCTGGTTGCCAGAAGGCGATTTTAGATTAGAAGAATGGAGCATGGCTCCATCCACTCATAAACTCGTCAATCAACCCGCTCAATCTAAAATCCAAAATCTAAAATCTAAAATTCTCCTGGCCGATGATAACGCTGATATGCGCGATTATATTCGACGACTCCTGAGCGGTTCTTATATTGTTCAAACCGTCGCCGATGGTGTTGCCGCTTTGACTGCCATTGAGAATAATCCACCCGATTTGGTATTGACAGATGTGATGATGCCGGGAATGGATGGATTTGAGTTGTTGCGATCGCTGCGTTCTAATCCCGCAACCCAAGACATTCCGATCGTTCTATTATCAGCCCGCGCGGGCGAAGAAGCGCGTATTGAAGGACTCGCAGCCGGAGCCGACGACTATCTGATTAAACCGTTCTCGGCGCGCGAACTGCTGGCAAGGGTAGAAGCAAGTTTGAAGCTGGCACGGCTGCGGCAGGAAGCAACAGTGCGAGAGCGAACCATTCTGGGGCGCGTAACCGATGCGTTTATGGCAATGGATCTCGACTTTCGCTTGACCTATGCTAATGAAGCCGCACAACGAGTGTCGCGAACTCCCCTAGAAGCAATGCTGGGCAAAACGATGTGGGAAGCCTTCCCAGGCACGATCGGCAATCAGTTTGAAGTCCAGTATCGCCGATCGCTCAGCGAGCAAATCGCGGTGGACTTTGAGGAATATTATGCTCCGTTTGATTTGTGGGTTGAGGTTCGCGTTTATCCTTCCCCGACTGGGCTGTCTCTTTTCTTCCGGGATATCAACGATCGCAAAAAAATTGAGCAGGAACGGGAACGGTTTCTGGCCGTCGGTTCGGATTTGCAAGTGATTACGGGCATAAACGGGTATTTCCACTGGGTCAGCCCAACCTTTGAACGAACCCTCGGCTGGACACCAGACGAAATGACATCCCGCCCCTGGACTGAGTTTGTCCACCCAGAAGACCTGGGCACCTCCATTGCAGAAGCCGACAGTCTGTTATCGGGTAACAAAACCTTTTCGTTTGAAAACCGTTACCGGCACAAAGATGGATCGTACCGCTGGTTGATCTGGAATGCCCAGGGGTACCCAGAAGAACAAGTGATTTACGGCGCTGCCGTTGACATCACCCCTCGCAAGCAGGCTCAGGCGACACTGCGCGAGAGTGAGGCGCGGCTGCGATTTATGTTAGATGCCTCCCAAATTGGCGATTGGGATCTCGATCTCACGACGCAGCCTTACACTGCTCATCGATCGCTCAGACACGATCAAATCTTTGGCTATGAGTCGCTGCTGCCGGAATGGAACTACGACATTTTCTTGATCCACGTTCATCCCGACGATCGCGCCTCTGTGAATGAGAAGTTTCAACAAACCCTCTTAGCCAATACCAACTGGAACTTTGAATGTCGAATCATCCACCCCGATCGAAGCGTGCATTGGATTTGGGTACGCAGCAGTGTTTATTCTGACTCCAGCGGTAGGCCGACTCGGTTGTTAGGAATAGTGGTGGATATCACCGATCGCAAACGGGCGGAAGCAGCCTTGCGTGAAACCGAGGAGCAAAGCCGGAATATTCTAGAGAGCATTGGTGAAGCATTCTTTGCCCTGGATGAGAACTGGCGGTTCACCTACGTCAATCAATTTGCCGAAACCTTGCTCGATCGCATTCCGGGTGATTTGATTGGCAAGAATTTATGGGAAGAATACCCAGGACTGATTGGCAACGAGTTGGAGCCGATCTATTGGAGCCCCATGCGCGATCGCGTGCCTGCGTCACTGACGGGGTTTTATCCCGACCACGATCGTTGGTACGAAGTCCGCACCTACCCTGCCACACATGGAATCACCGTTTATTTCAAAAATGTCACCGATCGAATTCAAGCCGAAGCAGTCCTGCGCCAAACGTCCGCCGAACTCGAACGGCAACTGCAAAAGTTCAACGCCTTTAAATCTTCGGTGCCGGACTTTATTTATACATTCGATTTGTCCGGGCGGTTCATTGATGTCAACAAGCCGTTGCTCGACCTTTGGCAAAAATCCTTGGCTGAAGCCATTGGCAAAACCTTTTTTGAATTAGATTACCCAGTGGATTTAGCTGTCAAACTGCACAATCAGATTCAGAAAGTGATTCAGACGCGCCAACCGCTTAAGGATGAAACGCCATAGCTGGCAAAAGTATAGTCATTTATTGCACATGACATGGGAGGCGTTAAGTCCCTCCCCCTTCACTTTCACTTTGAGCGGATTAACCCGCCTCGGCTGAACTACGCAGCTCTCTATCCCATTGCTGAACGCATTTGGGATTGCTTTTCTAAGGATGTTATACGCAGCATTAACATCAGAATTAATTAATTGACCGACTGATGTTTTGTACAAACCTCTCTTGATTCGCTTACCCTGGAACACAGGGTCTTTATCGGTTTTTCCGTAAACAGGGAGTGGGTCTAGATTCAGAAAATTTGCGCGCGAAGTGTAAGATTCTTCTTGCACGATCACCTTGATTCCAACCAGTCGAGCTTTGTATTCCAACATCTCAATTAATCGAGCGTGAGGAATACTGACAAAGTTTTGATTGGTTTGCTTTCCTAAATTAATCTCGGTTTTCCACTGTGCATTCTTACCAATTACTAGCGTCCCAATTTGTTTCGCTACCAAATGGTCAACAATTAGGCGACTTGTGTGATGTAAGTAATTATCAACTTTTTGGTGGCGACAGCGAGTTAAACGCTGAAGGCGGGGTGATATCTTGCGGCTTCCTTTCAACTGAGATTGTATAGTCATTTCAAATAAGTATGAGAATTTTAAAAAATGATGTAAAATGAAAAAAATCGTTAACCAGTTAGGAAAATGTCTTACAGCATAGATTTGAGAAAAAGAGTAGTGGACTATGTAGAAAATGGCGGTCGTATCGCCCAAGCTGCTGTCCTATTTAAGGTAGGAAGAGCAACGATATATCGGTGGCTGGGTCGGTCAGACCTTCAAGCTACAAAGGTAAAAAGACGTAAGAGAAAACTAGATTGGCAGGCATTGGAAAAGGATGTTAAAGAGAATCCAGATGCCAGATTAATCGACAGAACCCATAAGTTTGGAACCAGACCCAGTGCCATATCTTATGCTCTTAAAGAAATGAAAATTACCCGAAAAAAAAAACAACTTCGTTACCAGGAGAGAAACCGAGAAGAAAGAATGAAATACTACTCTCATCTCAGAGAATTGATTAAAGTATCGGGAAGTCAAAGTCTGGTTTTTGTTGATGAATCAGGATTTGAGCCGTTTCTAGATTGTGCTTATGGCTGGTCAAAAAAAGGCAAAAAAATCTGGGGTGAAAAGTCCGGCAAACGGGGAACAAGAGAAAATCTAGTAGCTGGAAGGAGGAAAGGAAAAAAGGACTTAATTGCCCCAATGGTTTTTACGGGAAGCCTCAATGCAGAAGGCTTTGAAGGGTGGTTATCTTTATATTTATTACCCTCTCTAACAAAGCCATCTATATTAATCATGGATAATGCACCGATTCATCGAAAAACAGCCATTCGAGAACTGGTAGAGGAAACGGGTCATCAAGTTCTTTTTCTCCCGAAATATTCTCCCGACCTGAACGATATTGAACACGATTTTAGTGCCTTAAAGCGAGCCAGAATGTATGCTCCTCCTGGCACATCTTTAGATGAACTTATCTGTGCCTACTGCGCTCAATAGTGTCTCTTTTTTATTTAAAATGACTATAACTGTGCTTTACGTTTGTTGTAGAACTGGTTGATTGATTTCAATGGTCGCCCGTTAATCAACAGAGGGATAAAACCCGGCTGATTTGAAGTTAACGCCACTAAGTTATCCAATCCTAAATCAATACTAGCTACAGAGTTGCCGTTACTAACGGTGGACTCCGGTTCATCATAAATCACCTCAATTACATAGGAATCGCATTTTGGAACCAGTCTAACTTGACAAATTCGATCGGGATTGACTTGAGTTTTGATTAAAAGCTCCGTACCCGAAAGCTTGATAATTCCTTTTCTCAACTGTGTAGTGCTAATCGCTTGAATCGTGTAGACGAGAATGTTTCGCCCTTTAGCTTTATCTTTGTACTTCGGCAGTTTGGGGCGGCCAGTGAATTTAGAGGAATCGGCTTTGTAAGCTTTGACCGCTTCAAAGAATGATTTCCAATTCTTATCCAATATCATCAAGATTTGTTGGCTAACCTTAGCAGGTAAAGCCTTGTAGGCTTGATGATACTTCATCAAACGGTTCATTTCGTTGTAGTTGATATAGCCCCATCCATAGATAAAACTCTGACGAATGACGTAGTGGGCAGCATTGTAGAGATTTTTGGATTTAAAAGCTAATTCATCAATCAGTGCGAAACGGTGTTCCGTAGATTTAATGATGTGCCTTTCTGTTAGTTGCATCCAGAGTCTCCATTCGGAACGAGCGAAACAATTTCATTTAACTCTCATGACTATATGATACTACTATTGTTTATTGATGCTTACAATCTTAATGAAGTTTTATAATACACCAGCGCGTTCGGTACAAGAGCTTACGAGTATATTTTTGTGCCCGTTTTTGATGCAGAGGGTGCTGTGGAAATGGTAGCGGGTGTAACGCGCGACATCACCGATCGCAAGCAAGCCGAAGCTGAACGCGAGAAGCTTCTGCAACAAGAGCAAACCGCACGAGAATCCGCCGAAACCGCCAACCGCATCAAAGATGAGTTTTTGGCGGTGCTGTCTCACGAGCTGCGATCGCCCCTCAATCCGATTCTCGGCTGGTCGAAGCTGTTGCAGCTAAACAAACTGGGCCCTGCAAAAACGGCTAGCGCCCTTGCCTCGATCGAACGCAACGCCCTACTCCAGTCACAACTGATTGATGACCTGCTCGACACCTCCGGCATTCTGAGCGGCAAACTGAGTTTGAATCGGATGTCCGTTGATTTGAATATGGTGATCTCGGCCGCCTTGGAAACCGTTCGGCTAGCAGCCGAAGCCAAGTCGCTGCAAATGGAAACAACCTTTTCACCCGGCATCGGAATGGTAATGGGCGATTCCGGGCGTTTGCAGCAAGTAATCTGGAATCTTTTATCCAATGCCGTGAAATTCACCCATCAAGGCGGGCAAATTAGCGTTAGGTTAACCCAAACTGGAACTTATGCCCAGATTCTTGTCACCGATACAGGAAAAGGCATCAATCCTGAGTTTCTGCCTTATGTGTTTGAGCATTTTCGGCAAGAGGATGGAGCCATAACTCGTAAATTTGGGGGTTTGGGATTGGGGCTGGCGATTGCACGTCAAATTGTGGAATTGCACGGCGGCAAAATTTGGGTTGAGAGTAGGGGTGAAGGACGGGGAGCCAGCTTCACCGTTGAACTTCCTCTTTTGCATACCGCGAATCTGCTTGAAGAAGTTGCCGATACAACAGAAGCTCGATGGGACGATCTTCACCTGGCCTCTGTGCGCGTGTTGGTTGTGGATGATGAACAGGATTCACGCGAGTTTGTGGCATTTGTAGCGGAACAAGCCGGAGCCAAAGTGACTGCCGTTGGGTCTGCGATCGAGGCACTGCAACTGCTCTCAACCACACCCTTCGATATCCTCCTGTGCGACATCGGAATGCCAGATATGGATGGCTATATGCTAGTGCGGCAAATGAGATCTCTACCACCAGAGCTGGGCGGGCAAATTCCGGCGATCGCCCTGACTGCCTATGCTGGAGACTTTAATCAGAAACAAGCTCTTGCTGCTGGGTTTCAACATCATGTTGCAAAACCTGTCGAAGCGAATGAGTTAGTCAAAGCAATGCTGAAATTGCCTCTGAGACTGCATCGCTGAGTCCGAATTTTAATAGATTGTCGGCGATCGACAATCTATTAAAACCCGTCCCCACAACTGAATTATGACTCTTGAATCCTGAATTTTTTATTGTTAAAAGTTTTGAGTTTTGAATTAAAGATTCTTTAATTTAAAACTCAAAACTATTTTCTTTTAATCAACTCATCAATCCCGGCTGTGAGTAGCTCCATTCGGCAAAATTGCCCCGCCCAAAGCTGCTTCATTCAAATTATCAACATTCAAGCTGGCCCCAATCAAATTAGCCTCCGACAAATTAGTTCCTGTCAAATTCGCCCCTGTCAGAGAGCTCAGCAGTAAACCCGCTCCCGACAAATTGGCGTGACTCAAATTCGCCCCCCGCAAATCCGCTTCCAGCAAGCTAGCACCTGCTAAATTCGCACCGCTCAAATTAGCTCCCCGCAAAGAAGCTTTGTTCAAATTAGCAGCCCTCAAATCAGCATTGTGCAGAATCAAACCATTTAAATTAGCTTTACTCAAATTAGCTCCCTGCAAGTCGGCACCGCTCAAATTAGAACCATTTAGATTGGCAGATTGCAAGTCAGCACCGCTCAAGTCAGCACCGCTCAAATTAGCAGCGCTAATAGAAGCTTCCCGCAGACTTGCTTCGCTCAAAGAAGCCCCAACCAAATTGACGCCGCTGAGATTTCCGCGATTGAGATAAGCCCGGGTTAAAGTTGCTCCGCTCAGGTTTGCCCCGGTCAAATCTACCTCGCTGAGAATCGCTCTCGTCAGATTTGCTCTACTTAAGTCAACCCCGCTCATAATTGCTCGGCTCAGCGTCGCCCCGCTCAAATTAGCCTCCGTTAGTTTTGAGCCGCTTAGCAAACAAGCTCCTACTAAACTCGCTCCCGTCATCACAGCTTTGCTCAAGTCAGCCTGAGACAATATTGCTCCGCTGAGATTTGCCCCGCTAAAATCTGCGGAGATCGCCACAGTTCCAGTTAAACTAGAACTCCCGAGGTTAGCTTCAATTAATTTCGCCTTAGACAAATTAGCCCCGCTCAAGTCGGCGGCGTTTAAATTAGCTCCAATCAGTTTGCTTCTAATTAAGTTGGCACCTTTCAAATTAGCGTTGCTCAAATTTGTTCGACTGAGATTAGCTTCACTCAACTGAGCTGCAATGAGGTTAGCTCCTCGAAAATCTCGTTCCCCGTTTCTATGTCTAATTAAAAGTTCATCGGCACTTAAAAGTTCAGTGAAATTCATAAAAAAATTGAGTGAGTTTCCTTAATTTCTCGATGTTCTATGTTGTGTGAAAGTTTCTACTATCGTGTTTGCCAGTCAGTTTTTAAAACTTAAACTGCCACCTTGACAATTGTCAAAACTGCTTGATTTCTACCATCACCCTGCTCACCTAGTTATAATTTACGAAAATAAACCTGGTTCTGGTATAATCTGATGAGGTTGGCTAGCGCGGAAGTTATTAAAAAAAACCGCGTTTCTAGCCGCCTGTAAGTCCTGTAAGTATTATTTTGCTAGTAATTAGTTGGCGATTGATATTAGTTGTTAATAATTAGTTGTATTTGTACTAACTGTAACCACTAAATATTACCTGCTAACTCTTTACCAAAATACCGAGAAATTGTCGATCGATCTTGTCAAGGTTGATCGAATATTTGGGGTATTGGGGGTGGCATCCGCACCGCCTTCTGACCCGAAAATTTGCCAGTACAGGCGATCGAATTTATGAGTGCAATCAAGAAAGAAGATATCGGAGCTTCAACCCCTAATGCCTTCTAAATAAGTGCTTTCTACCTTCGATGAACCCGGACGGCAGCGCCAGGCCAGCTCAGCTAGTGTCACCTCCCCCCACTGTGCTCCGTGCCAGTGAAAACCAACAGGAAGGCTGTTTCCCTCGGAGTGCTGAGCGAGTCGCCGGCGAAGCAAGCAATACGCTGTGCTGAGCCTGAGATTGCGCGAAAAAATGGTTCGCGAGTCGTTCCCCTATTCCCGCGCTGCTGTGCTTGCTGTTAATGTTTTCTCGATCCATGAGCGCTTGCGGTTCTAATTTACAGAACACTCGACACCAGACGCGCTCCCGGACATAAAAGCTGTTCCTGGGCTTCTCAAATGCTTCTCTGAGGCATTCCCAGAAAAACTGTATTCATGCCGCAGGTCTTGCCAACAGCAATTGGGCTGCTACAGCCAAGCAATGACCAGCCTAAGTCTGGCGGGAAAGCGACGACAATATTATTCTAATAGTTGCCGACCACTGCATGCCGTACTCGGCGCGCGGGACTGGCTACTTCACCTGTATAAGTTGCTGAAATTAGCTACCCATAATTAAAGATAGTCGCTCTTTGACTAACTGGGCAATATCTGTGGTAATTTAGGTCATTCAATTTGATAATACTGCGGGGTTTAAAATCTAGCAGTAGTGAGTGTTACAGACTAAAAAACCGCTGCGGATTTCTGCTGTAAAAATTCAGGGAGCCGATCGATCCACTGGTGGAAAGCCCACCTTGCCAATCAAAATTAAACTTTTGACAGGTGGCTTTTTGAAGTTTCCAGAACAAAACAAAAGCCGGCTTTCAGAGAAAAAGCCGACTTTTGAGATAATTTTACCTACGAAGCGTAAAACCGCTAGCTCGCCGCTGTTGGTTGGATCACTTTCCACAATCCGAGTGCGCGAGTGCGACTACCCTGCAGAAAGTAGAAACAATACCCAAACAAAGTCTGAATTATTAAACCCGACGGTGGCCGGTGACACCCTGATTGGGATCGTAAATATCAGCCGTAGTATCAACGCCGGGAGTGCCAGGAGCGCCGTAATCAGCCCGAGCACTATCGACGCTGGGATTATAGTCGTAGGTGTTCCAATGCTGAATGCCTCCGCGGCTCAGGATGGTTTCAGCTCTAGCGACTTCTGCTTCGCTGCCGTCAACCAGTACCAAGTAATCTCCCCTTGCCACGCGATCGTTGTATGCTCTAGCTTCCTCTTCGGGAATTCCCATACCGACTAAAGCTCCGATCAAGCCGCCTGCTGCCGCACCCAAAGCCGTACCGGCTAGTGTAGTGGCAATCGCCGTAGCTGAGGCTCCTGCCAGCATAATCGGCCCGATGCCCGGAATTGCTACTAGGCCCAGACCTACCAACAAGCCCGTCAAACCTCCCAAAGTACCACCTGTGAGTGCGCCCTTTGTGGCCCCTTCATCGGATTTGTTGTCCGCGCTGTCGTGCACGTCAATGCCTGCGATATCGCCTTTAGACTCAGCATCCTTAGCGATAACCGAAACCCGATTCATGTCGAAACCGGCAGTTCTCAGTTCTCCCAGTGCGTGTTCAGTCTCGCGACGGGTTGAAAATACTCCCACGGCGCGCTTCTGGTGGCCCGAAGCTCTGCGGCCAGTGTCTGCCGGCACATCGTAAATGCCCCAATCCTGAATGCCCCGCACAGTCATAATGCCTTCGGCTGTGGCAAGTTCGGCATCTGTTCCTTCTACGAATACCAAATATTCTCCACGGGAAACGCGATCGTTATAGACTTTAGCTTTTTCTTCGGGAACTCCCAAGCCGACCAAACCGCCGACCAAACCGCCTGCTGCTGCCCCAATCGCGCCTCCGATTACAGTATCTGCCAGCAGAGTTGCGATCGCACCCCCCGCCATCACCGGGCCAACTCCCGGAATCGCTAGCGCTCCAATGCTTCCGAGTAACCCAATCAAACCCCCCGTCACGACTCCCGCTGTCGCGCCTGCTTTTGCGCCACCGCCCACTTTGTCGTCGGTACCCTTACCAGTACCAGTGCTAGCGCCGGCAATTTCGCTGCGATCGAGATTTTCGCCAACTACCGAAACTTTATTCATCGGAAACCCGGTACTTTGCAGCTCCATCAGGGCTAGTTCCGTATCTCGGTAATTAGAAAATGCTCCTACAGCTCGCTTGTGTTGACCTAAAGCCATTTTTTTCTCCTGAAAAATATACTACTTTTACACAACCACAGAATTTATGCTCTGCCATCAATCACATTTAGTCATTTTTTCCCAACAATTTTCATCGGTCGCTGGGAATAACTTCCCACTCTATCTTCAGGTTGGTTTCCAACTAATTCTCCGGGAGGGTAAATCAGGAATTGGGAAGGGGAATTTGCAGGTGTTGCGCGAGTTTTGAGTGCGTGAATTTAAAATTCAATTTAAACTCTTTAACTTAAAACTCTGATCGATCTCCCTAGAGAGTCACCTAAGCGTTGCAATCCGCTCCGCAAGCAATCTTACAATGCCAAACTTTACCCTCTTCCCTCAGACTTCTCTCCTAGATAACTACATCCTTCTTCCTTATTTCCCTCGGAATTCTTCCTTCCAACTTATTGATTGCTGCTAGGCGATGCGGGAGCAGCGGGGGCGACAACAGCCGTAACATTGACATCTTTAACACCCTTAATCTCTTTAGCTAGTGGCTCAATTTTAGCTAAATCAGTTTGATTGGGGACTGTGCCACCTACGGTGACAACCCCGTCTTTTGCGTCAACAGTTAGCTGACCTTTAGTGATGTTTACTTCTAACTTGGAGCGCACTTCACTTTGGAGGTCGCCATCGGCTCTTATTGCATCGCCACCAGTCACATTGTTGCGCTGTTCTCTGGCCCTGATATCAGAATTTGCTTGGTTTTGGCGAATTTGGCTAGTGGCGTCACCCTGAGTTTTTTGAACTGTCTCGGCTGGGGGTGGGCTAGTGGTATTTCCTGTGGCAGAATTAGGAGAATCAGCGCTAGTTTTAGCTCCTTCGCTGCAAGCAGCAGCTCCAAATAACAGGAGACCGCTCAGGATAATTGGTGTTAGTTTGTTCATAATATATTAATACCCTCCGGGTAAGCTTTCGATGAGGCTGACTTGGTTGAGCCAGATGGGAGCCAGATGGAGCAAGACAGCATCTTTGTTTATGCTTTCTGATTTTTGCTTTCGGCGATTTAAAAATCCTTATATCAAATATATAAATTTGAGCAAGTATCTACATCGCTCCACGGGTGTAAAATTAATCTATATCGTTAGATAGAGTACAAAAAATACAATAAGGTATTAAGTCAAATTTAGCTTAATGGAGTTTTGGCCAAATTATTACTCAAAAACCCGGTTGATGGCGACCTTTTTTGTTGCCAAAGCCACTATTTTCCTAAACACCGAGTTGCCAATCGTAAGTTTTATTAATAAATTAGATCGCCATTCCCAACTTATTTATCTCTCTTCCCTGAAACCTGTGATTTATTCGCTCAACATCTCTCCGTTAAATCTGTTAAATCTCATACACTACTCATTGCCAAACTTCCTGCTTCAAAACAAACGAAAAGAGTCGAGAAATTTTTGAGCATTTTCTGGTTCTGGAGTAGTGGCAACCAGCCCATAAACGCGCGTTTCCACCAAATAAACTTGACCTACACCTACAGGTTCAGTGGGAGAAAGTGGCTGAAACTCAAATTCTTTTCCCGGATAGCCTCCGAGGGAAATATCCCGCACTTGCAAGACTTTAGCATTCGCTGCCACGACAAAAAAATCAACGGCATTATTTAAAGTAATTCTGATATTATTAATATTATTGTTCCTCAGCCGAAAATCTAGGTCAAAGTATTGAAGCAAATAAGTTTCTTTGTTTTTTAATTTCGATCGATATGTATGAGCAATAATTTGATTTGAAAAAATTTCGGAATTAATTTTGGGATTTGCCGGCATATCGATCGCAAACTGACCCATCGCTGAGCAAAATGGCTGCCACTCTGGCGTCTGAATGACTGTCCGCAGCGGGGCTGGTTGAGATGCAGCGGGACGGGCAAACTTGACAGGGTATGAAAGTAATGTAGCAGTAACTAGAAGTAAATACAGAAATTTCATTTGGGTAAAAATTATATATGCCCGATCGATCTGCGCTAGCCTAGAAATATATCCGCAAAGGGGGGATTTATGCTGAATATTATATTTACTCAACGGCGAGGCAACTCTCAAGAACGCTCTAAAATCACTAAAACCAATAAAACCAATATACTCGCTGCTGTAAATACTTGGCTGGCTGTGTGTCTCCTGGCTGCGGTCACAGGTTGTGCAAACAGCCCCAACAGCAAGGCACTCGAAGAATCATTAGCCGCCGATCCGAAATTAAAACAAAATCCAGTGGTTTTCTCTTCCCCGCCACCAGCGACAGCTATTGAGACAAACTCTACCGCCAAACTTCCTCCGGATTTTCCTACGGAGATTCCACTCTATCCTAATGCTGAGTTAATCGAAGTTAGTGGGCAAACAGATTCGTTGCCCAAAAATGTGCGACTGCGCTGGGAGAGCACAGATCCGGTTAATTCGGTTCAAAACTTTTACTCCACAGAGTTTGGGCGTCGCAACTGGGAAATAGTCAGCCGCCCCACCGCCGAGGGACAAGGTTCTTTGATAGCAACGCGAGATAATTTGCGGGTAACAGTGTCGCTTTCTCCTACTCAGAAAGTAGGGGGTTCTACAGAATTTGCGATCGACTACAGCAAAGACAGCCCAGAAATTGCCACCAGTCCCCAACCTAACAATTCCGAGTCTAGCGCATCTCCAACCGCTTCACCAAATTCATCTAATTCAGAGGGAACTACTCCAACACCATCCGCGTCGCCAAAATCAGCAAACGTTAGCCAACTAGACACCCAAATTCCTCAACAGTTGCGGCAGTATGTGGCTGATTTAAGTCAGTTGGAAGTGCTAAAAGTGCGAGCGACAGAAAATGGTAATTTAGAAACAGCCAGCACTTTGCCCAAACCCAACAAAATTGTCACTCGCCGCGAATACGCCCGCTGGTTAGTAGCAGCTAACAATCAGATTTATGCTAGCCGTCAAGCCAAACAAATTAGATTAGCAGTAGACTCTAGCGAACCAGCCTTTTCTGACGTACCCAAAACTGACCCGGATTTTTCAGCTATTCAAGGTTTAGCAGAAGCCGGTGTAATTCCGAGTTCACTTTCTGGAGAAACTAAAGATGTGAAATTTCGTCCGGATGCACCTTTAACTCGCGAAACAATGATTCTTTGGAAAGTGCCTTTAGATAGTCGTCAAGTTTTACCGACAGCTAACATTGACGGGGTGAAAGAAAAATGGGGCTTTCAGGATGCTTCTAAGATTGATTCCCAGGCATCGCGGGCAGTTTTAGCTGATTTTAACAATGGAGATTTGGCGAATATTCGCCGCGTTTTTGGTTTTACTACTCTGTTTCAGCCGAAGAAATCAGTCACTCGCGCCGAAGCTGCTGCTAGTTTGTGGTATTTTGGCGTTCAAGATCAGGGATTGTCTGCTAAAGATGCCCTGGAAGCAAAGTCTCCACCTGCTGAGTAGAGTTTTTTTGGGGTGGTTAAAAGTTTTGAACACAGCATCTACTTACCTATACCCATGAAACCGGGTTTTTTCTCTGTAAGCAAACCCGGTTTCTCCGTCCAAGACTGCCGAAATTTTACCAAATTTTGATTAATCGGCGTGCGATCGCCTGCAACGAAAATTGGAGCTTGAGTTTCTAGGATTTCTGTGAATATGGCTGACCCAGAAACCGACTTTTATCTAGGAAAATGCTCAGTAAAATGCGAGGCATATCTGGTGAAAAAGCCCGTTTCTTTTCCTCTGGAGGAGTTATCGTAAAAAACCTTTTCCTAAATTATACATTGGCTTTTCTTCCTTGTGGCCTACCCTAGGGGATAGATTTTTTTTGCTTTAATCTTAATTTCTGTATCCTGCCATACAACCGCTGCATTGGGGGGCAAATTTTATAGATATTTCAACCAACACTGTTTTTAAAACTCTCAGTAGGATTCCGGATGCCGTAGCGGCCTTAACGATAAATGAACAAGAGTGTTTGAGCTCTTGGAGAGCATTTTTTAATGTACGATATTACCTTATTTACCCCGCAAGACATGGCTAAATGCAGCTTAGTCCTGCGCCACTTAGGTAGAAATACTGCTAGTATGGAAGCCAGCAGCCAGAAGATTGTTAACTATATTTACCGACATTTTTGCAATTCGCAAACTGGAGAAAATTCCTGTGCCTTAGTGCGTTTGTTCAAAACTCATCCCTACGGGGAATTAGAAGACTCATTGCAACAATCTGCCCGCCGCTTGATGAAGGGAAATTCCCCCACCACCGACATGAAATGTTGGACTCTGCTAGCAGCCGCAGGCCCTGAACCGCAGTGGAATTCTCGGCACACAGCAGCAGAAAATACAGCTATTCCATTACTTAGCACAAAATTAGTGGCTCAAATGCCAGCGATTGCAGAAATAATCCGGCAGTTTGGTTTAGACATTCCTACCTTCCTCGGAATTGAGCGAGAAAGGTTCCTGCAATTAGAGCCCGCAGTATTAAATATTTTTCACGTCTCAGAGGCAAAAGGTAGCCCCTTTATTCCTGAGCAAAATTCCTTAATTATCCCCTACCACGTCAAGTCTGTCTTAGGATTTGGGGGACTTCTGCCGTCAGGAAGTGTGTTTGCGGTAGTGATGTTCATGAAAGTTAAAATTCCCCACAACACTGCTGAAATGTTTAAAGATTTGGCACTTAGTGTCAAAACAGCATTGTCCATGCCCGACAAAAAAAGTGTTTTTGAGTATTCAGAAAATCCTCCAAGCTTTGTTACAAATAACAATATTTACGAAACCCAATTACTTGAATATCAAGTGGCTAATCTGATGCAATTGCTGGACTTTTCTGAACAAGAAATGCTCAGACAAGCCACTCGCTTGCAACAGACTATTGACAATTTACAGTGCGAACTAGCCGAATACAAAAATAAGGAACAAGCTTTGAAAGTAAGCCAAAATTCATTTACAGGCATCCTCAATATTCCCAAAGATGCTATTGTGCGCGCAGAGGAAAATCCCGGAATTCAGCGTTTTAATCCAGGGGAAGAACAGATTTAAACCAAGCTCTGTGTTTAGCAAACCGGTTTATCCAAGAAACCAAGTTATTGCGGTGTTTGTTGAGTAAATTTTGTTTTTACAGGAAGGAGTGCGAACATCCGGCTTGCTGTATATACATCTAAGTAAGTCGGTAGAAAAAAATCAAGGTAAATAAAGTAATGTTAATATCTGTTACCCAAAATAATACTACAATGATGCTGAGAGCGTGAAAAAGATTTTATGCACGTAAACTACTAAGAAAGAATTGATTTAACCTCAGAGGAGTTAAAAATAATTTTGTCGCAGCGCCGTGAACTATAATTAATCGACCAAAAATTCCGATACCGAGATTGATTAAAGGCTGAAGATAGCTAAAGCCTTACAGATGTAGTGAAGTTAAATAAATTTTTAATAAAATTGAAAAAAGTCAAAAGTAAGAAAGCTTTCAGTAAAAACAAGTTTTTTTACTTTTGGCTTTTGACTTTTGACTTTTAGCACATCCAGTATTCAACTCAAAACTCTTAAGGTGCTGCTGCAGCCCTGCGGTTGGCAACAATCAGGTTAGCCTGATATTCTGCCGCTTTTTGCTGAGCCTTTTGATAGTTAGGGCTGGTTGACGGTACGGCTCTCATGAGCTTAACCGCTTGCTGCCACTGGCTTGCTACTGCTATCCACTCATTTTGAGACTGAGCCGTCTGGGCCGAAATTGCTGCCTTCTGAGCTGTGTTAACGGCTTCTCTCCAAGAGTCAGGCTTGGGCGCGGCGGCTTTTGGTGGAGGAGAAGCTGGAGCTGGGCTTGCTGGCGCAGCAGTCGGAGCGGGTTTTGCGGCAGGGGAGGCTGCCTGTGGGATGCCCGGAGAGGCGGCGGTCGAGGATGCAGCGGCTTTAGACGCGGGAGATGCGGGTTTCGGGGAGGGGGAAGTAGCTACGGGGGCGATGGGTTCTGGGTTAGAGTCGCCGAAGGGGAAAGTTTTAGTAAAGAAAAGCCCTGCGATCGCCGCCAGAGGTACTAAGATACCCACAGGTATTACCCATTTGGGAAATTGTTTTTTCGGAGGCGGGGCTTGATCTTCGTCTTCGTCTTCGTCTTCCTCGTCGTCATCTCGATCGAATTCTCCTTCTTGATAATAGTCTTCGCCTTCGGGCTCGACATCATCTAAACCTACAGAGTCGTCAGGCATTCCACTATCCAAGGGGTAAGGCATTGAATCGGCAGGCATCAGATCAATTTCATCTTCCCACGTAGGCTCACCGTCACCTGTTCGACGCCCGTAAACCTTTACAGTGTGAATTGATTCAAGTCCCAGCTTCGTCATGCCGGTGCGGATGAAATCGACCAATACCATTTGATCCGGTACTTTGTCTGCCTCCAGAATTATGTGGAGGCAGCCGTTGTCCCGCGTCACATCGGCGTTGATGCCTTTGGGTTTGAGTGTACGGTTGATGCTAGATGCGATCGCTTTTGGATCGCCTTGCTTGAGCAGTTCCCGCGGGTTCTGTTGTGTCATGGGTAGCGCTCTTTTTTTGGGGGGGGTGGAGAGCCGGCAAATAATATTAACCGATCGGCATTCGGCGGACAATATTTATTTACCACATTAACTTCTACTTTGGCATTCTAAGAGTATTTCTAGTATCTATTGACCTTTTGCCCCGTGATCTGGCATCAAGCACATAGCCGAAGAAAGAAATTTGTTATAAAAATTTACAGTAAAGCGCCGCTCCTGTGCTCTGTCGCGCATCAGCGAAACAAGCTAGAAAGTTCTATAACTTTGGTTTGCAGGGTTGAGATTTCTTCTCGGCCCCGTTTTAAAGAAGCTTCTAACTCTAGGAGCAAAGGCAAACTTTTTTGCAGTTTTTCTAAGCTGGCATTCTTGACTTCTTGCCGAAAATAGTATACTCGTTTCGGATTGCCGAGATCTAGAGCTTGAGCAATTTTATCATCGCGATCGCCCGCTTGGATCATCGCCTTTACCCACAGCCAAATCCGAAACTTACCAGTCAAGCCAGCCACAATTCTCAAACCAGGCTCGCTGCGGCCAGTTAAGCCTGCCAGTAAATCCAAAGCGGCGGAGGTATTGCCCTCGCGAATCGCATCGGCTAGCTGGAAAGTATTTTGGGCGTGACAGTGTACCAGTGCTGCCACTTCCTCCGGGTTCAGAGGTTGGCTGCGGTTGCCGGCAAACAGTCGCAATTTTTCGAGTTCGCTGTATAGCCCGCGGGTATCGCTGCCAATGGATTCGGCCAAAAGTTCGATCGCTGTGGCGGTCAATTTTACGTTCATTTCGCCCGCGACTTGGCGCACCCGCTGGGCTAATTCTTTGTCATTCCAAGGCGGAATCGGTGAAAATTCCCGCACTTGGGCGGCGGACTGGGAAATTAACTTGGTAGATTTGAGCCGGCTGTCGGGTTTTTTGACGGATGTTAGCAGCAGCACGGTGGTGTCGGGAATCACCGGCAGCGTCCGTTCAAATTGTGCTAACAGTTCTGGAGAACACTGCTGCGTTACAGTAGTATTGGCCAGCCAGACAAAACGGCTGCCGGTACCGAAGGGGGGCGTTAAGGCTCGATCGAGCCCTTCGACCACAGCTCCGGCGGAATCGGCAATAATCTTGTCATAGTTAAAACTAGCCCAGTTGGGGTCGAGGACTGAGGAGCGCAAACTTGTCACAGCCTGCGCCATTGCAAAGTCGTCTTCCCCCCAAAACAGGTAAATTTGCATGATTTAACGCTCAGTAGCCCAAAAAATCAAAGTTGCAGGTTCCGCAAGTCCAACATATCCTGAATAGGGCTGTTGGAAGCCCGCACCATAATATAAAATTTGGTGTGGGAGTTTGTCACCGCGAGGAAATCAAGATTGGATGATACTTATCAAGCTTACGTAAATCGGGTGGCGCGAATGACGCTGCTGGACTCCTACAAGTCCCAGGTGGAACACATTCAGGAATCTCCAAAATTTAAGCCCGACGAAGCAGGCCGGAGATCTCCTGTACCTTTTCCAGGTTATTCAGTGATTACGCCGCCTGCGGGGGAAGATGCAGAAAATGCTGCATTTTATAGTAATTTGCAGTCGAGCCAACAACGGCTATTGCAGGAAATAGGGGAGGGTGCGCTCGTGGCACTGCCTCCTGATAGCTTCCATTTAACCGTAGCCGATTTAATTTGGAACAGCGCTTTTCGAGATGCCTCTGATAAAAATCCAGAATTTGAGGAGCAACTGCGCTCGCGCATGGCCGATGGTTTTGCCGCCTGCAAACCCTTGGCGGGCGGCGCTCCCATTCGCTGGATAGTGCTGGGGTTGATGGTGATGACTAGGGCTGTGGGTGTTTGTTTGGCACCGACGGACGAAAACTCTTACAAGCAAATTCTGGAGTTTCGCCGATCGATCTATCAAAATCCCGATTTAATGGCTTTGGGAATTGAACAGCAATATCATTTTACGGCCCACATTACTCTGGCTTATTTTGGGGACACCGGGCCGAACCTTGACCGCGATCGCTTGTGCGCTTTGCTGTCAGAGTTGAACGAGCAATGGCTGGACACGCCGCAAGAACAGTCCGTACACCGAGTGGAACTGCGGAAGTTTGACGACATGACCACCTATCTCCGACAACCGGAATGGCCTGTTTTTGAGTTTTAACGAAGGAAGAGGGAAGAGGGAAGAAGGAAGAAGGAAGAAGGAAGAGGGAAGAAGGAAGAAGGGAGAAGGAAGAGGGAAGAAGGAAAATTTTTTCCCATCTCCCACTCTCCCCATCTCCCCATCTCCCACTCTCCCCATCTCCCCATCTCCCACTCTCTCGCCCCCTCTCCCCCTCTCCCCTGTGACAACAGTCAGGATATTGCCTATTAAATGCTTTAATTATTTTTGTTTGAAAGTAAACTCAAGGAAAAAATTTATGAAAAACCAGGAAAAATCAGTAATTCTGGTTTTTTACTTTTTGCTTAAAAAGTGATAATACACGTAGTTGGTATCGGTTTAGATGGAGCTTCTGGGCTGAGCGAATCGGCGCGGCAGGTTGTAGAAATGGCCGCTCTGCTAATAGGCAGCGACCGCCTTTTGAGCTATTTTCCCCAGCACGACGGAGAGCGCTGGGCGTTGGAAGATTTGACCGAAGCAATTCTGGAAATTCGGCGCTGGTGGGCGACTGAACCCGAATTAGATCCCTCTGCGGGGACGGTGGAAACCCGCGATCGACCGATCGTAATTTTAGTGGCGGGAGACCCCCTGTTCTACGGCTGGGGAAAGTTGTTAATTGCCCAATTGCCACCCGAAAAATTAACTTTTCACCCCCATGTCAGTTCTGTGCAGTTGGCTTTTAATCGCTTGAGAATCCCTTGGCAAGATGCTCATTGTGTAGGCTCTCAAGGACGCTATTTTGAGGAGCTGACGGCGAAGCTGAAGCTCGGTGTGGAGAAGATTGCGGTGCTGGCGGACGAAGCTCACACTCCGGCTTTACTGGCAAGTTTGGTGAAAGCTCTAGATTTGCCGACACGCTACAAGTTTTGGGTTTGCGAAAATTTGGGGGCTGCCGAGGAACGGGTAAGCCGCAAGTCTCTGGAAGCTTTGCTGAGAGAGTCTTTTGCACCGCTGAGCGTGGTGGTGATGCTGCGGGAACCCCCGCCGAGGGCAGAACCTTTGGATTTGGAAAAGTTGCCTTTGTTGGGAATACCGGATGCAGCTTTTATCGGTTGTGGCGATAAGCCTGGTTTGACGGTTGAACGGGAAGTGCGGGTGTTGGTGTTGGCACAATTGGCTTTGCAATCGGGACAAGTTGTCTGGGATGTGGGTGCTGGTAACGGTTCTGTGTCGATCGAAATTGCTCGTTTATTCCCGCAGTCTGAGGTGTACGCGATCGAACAAACGGTTTCTGGTAATTCTGCGATCGAGTTCAACTATGGCCGTTTTGGGCTGCAAAATGTGTTCTCGATTCACGGAACCGCCCCGGAAATCTTGCACCGCTTGCGTCCTCCGCACCGGATTTTTATTGGCGGTAGTGGCGGAGGGTTGACTAAAATTTTGGGCGTTTGCGCGCTGCGGCTGCTCCCTGGAGGCTCGATCGTGCTGGCTTTGGATGCTTTTGAGGATATTGCTACTGTTTTGAGCTGGATTGGCGATCGGGTGCGCCGGGAACCGCACTGGAGTTACCGAATCGTGCAAGTGCAGTTGTCGCGTTCTGTGGCTGGGGGGAATTCAACTCGTTTTGATGCGTTGCGGCCTGTTTCGATTGTGACGATCGATCGACACTTGAATTAATGTCGGAATTTTTACCGCAGATTTAAGCTGATTAGCGCTGATTAACGCTGATTTGAGTCAGGAAGAGTAAGGTTGCGGTTGCTAGTAGCAATAAAATGCCGGCTGCACCTGCTAGAGGTTTTGCTGCTATTCCTGTAATCCATTCCGGTGCGCGGCCTGTGGGATTAATTGCGCCTTCTGTATCTACGGTAGTTATACCCCAAATCCAAGCTGCGTGAATGCCGATCGCCAATCCTAAACTGCCATTGTCGGCGATTCGGGCTAATGTTAAAACCATCCCCATCAGCCACAATCCGGGCAGTTGCGGTAGAGTTTCTTTGGCGGTCCAAATTAGATGGGCGATCGCGAAAATGAAACTGGCGATCGCTGCTGCGATTAGCATTGAGTAATCTTGCTGGAGGATTGTTTGCAAGCAGCCGCGAAAGATTAACTCTTCTGTGGCGCTAATCCACAGTCCTAATAACAGAGTCAGCAAACTAGCCGGGTTGAAAATTAAAGTCCACAAATTAATTTTTTTTTCGCCTGTTTCCGTGGAAGCCTCGCTTTTTTTTAGCTCGATCCAGCCTGTGGCTAATTGCAGACCGAATAAAATTACTAAGCTAATTATTCCTAATCCTAATCCCCGCATTAATGACATCAAAACTGCGGGTTGCCAATCCCAACCCCAGTTAACAAAAGATGTGTTTTCGATCCAACTTGTCGCCCATAAAATGAAGGGGACAATCACGTAGAGGGAAGCTAGTAAAGGTAGTTTTTTGTTTCCCAGGGGTTGGGGTGGATGCCATTTGAGGGCGATCGCCAGCACAATTGCTATGGGCAGCCACACAACAATCCAAGTTGAGAAAAACAAGATTATTTTGACAATTGCTGGTATGGACGGCGACAGCAGTCGCAGGTTGTTTATGCTATTCCACATTTAATGGGTTGCAACTATAATACTGTTGACTGTTGACTGTTAATTCTTAACTAATGACTAATGACTAATAACTAATGACTACCGATCGAGCTTGCGCTGAATTTGCCTCAAAGACTGGTACATTTCCGGCAAACGGTTGTATACGGCTGCGGCTTTGAGAAATAGTTTGTGGGGAATTGCTGGAACTCCCGTCACGATCGCACCTGCGGGCACGTCGCTGTGAATTCCAGCTTTAGCAGTGGCGATCGCCCCATCTCCGATTTGGGCTTGATTAGCAATTCCTACTTGACCTGCCAAAATTACATTGTTGCCAATTTTTACTCCGCCAGCCATGCCAACGTGAGCGGCAAAAACGCAATTTTTCCCTACTTGACAGCCATGACCTACCTGTACTAAATTGTCAATTTTTGTATTCTGGCCGATGCGGGTTTCTCCGACAGCGGGCCTGTCGATCGTGCTGTTGCAGCCAACCTCAACGCCCTCTTCTAATACCGTGCAGCCAGACTGCTCCATTTTCACCCATCCTGTGCCTGTCGGCACGAACCCAAAACCTTCGGAACCGATCGCCGCACCGCTGTGAATCACGCAATTTGCCCCGATGCGAGTACGTTCGTGGATGACACAGTTAGCGTGTAAAACAGTGCCTGCGCCTATTTCCGCATCTGGGTAAATTACAACATTTGGATGAATGCAAACGTTGCTGCCAATTTTGACTTTTGCTTGAATAACGACGTGGGGGCCGATATAGACATTTTCACCAATTTCTGCTGAGGGGTGAACGACGGCTGAGGGATGAATTTCCGATGCTGGGCGAAACGGTTGATAGAAAATGGCGATCGTTTCAGCAAACACCAATCGCGGATCGGGTGCGGCAATCCAAGCAATGTTGCGATCGTCACATTGAGCTTGGAGACTTTCATCTAAGGGTAAAATTAAAGCCGAAGCATTTGTAGTGGCTGTATGAGTGGCAAATTTAGCGCCTTCTATGTAACTGATAGTACCGGGTGCAGCTTCATCAACAGGGGCCGCACCTGTAATTTCTGGATCGGTAGCAACCGACGCTGTGAGGGTGCGACTGGTGGCTAAGTTAAGTTTTTCTACTATTTCGCTAAACTTCATCTATAAAAATTGGTTGTTAGCACAGATGGATCATAGTTAAAATTACCAGTTTTGGAGCACGATCTGAGCAGTGGCCATTTAAAAAACAAAAACCCCGATTTCTTGAAGAAGTCGGGGTTGTAGCGCTCGATTATTTTTGGCAATTATTTTACAGAAACTGCATCTACGTCAACGGTGCTGCCGTTGGCTTCAGAATAATTCGCACCGGTGGCTTCGGATGCTGAAGCTGTCTCTGTTTGGCGAGATTTAAAGTAGTCGATCGCCATTTGCGAAACTTCGGAAATCAGCAGCACAGCAATTGCCACATCGTCAATTTGACCGATGACTGGCAGGAAATCCGGGGCAATGTCGATCGGGCTTACCAGATAGGCCAGGGTTCCCAGAATAATCCACCAGCGGTATTTGGGGTTGCGGAGGGTGTCGCGGTACCAGTTGTAAACAGATTGTATAGAAAAGTTCATGGGGTTGTCCTCTACTTATATTTTCAATCTTGACAAATTCTCGCTCGAAATGCTTGTGGAGATATCCCCCCTAAGATTGGGAAGAGACTTCTACCGGGGAATATAGGGAATTGGGCCGGAGGGATTTGTCAAGCTGTGTCGGAAGGGCGGGGACTCTTGACAACGCCCCTACAGAAACCTGACAGATGAAAGGCGATGGAATTTATCTGCGTTTATCAGCGTTTATCTGCTTTTATCTGCGGTTTAAAACCATCTTCATCTATTACGTGTATGTAGTGATTAAATCTAGTTACTTAGATTGGGATTTTTTAACCGCAGATGTCAGCAGATAAACACAGATGAACGCTGATGGGATTTATCTGTGTTTATCTGCTGTTTAAACAAATCTTCATCTCTCTCACTCACGAATTTTGAAAGATCCATCTTTGGTCGCCGATCGCAATTTCGCAGCCATTCGGCAACCAAAAAGGCTCGTTAGCAGCCAGCCTCTGCCCCCCTACAAAAGTGCCGTTGGAACTGCCACTATCGACAAGCTGATATCGCTGTTTGCCAATTTCGTCAGTGGCCCGGCGGATTTGAGCGTGGTAGCGCGAACTTTGCGGGTCTTGTAATACTAAAGTGTTGGTTGGTTCGCGTCCAATTGTAAAGGGATTGGCTGTTAGGGCGATCGCTTCTCCAGAAAGTTTGTAGATTAAATATGCGGTTGTTTTGCGATCGCTGCTTGCGAGTACCGTTGGTGCAAGTTGGGGAGGATTTCTCCCAGGAGGGAGACTGTTTTGAGCAAGTTGTTCTGTCAGTTGTTGTAAATCTCGATCGAACCCGGCTGCTGTGTCTGAAGCTGGAAGACTCGCAGGAGAATTACCTGAAATTAAGTTTAACTGCTGTACGGGAGATTGAGGAACAATCGGACGGCCTGCTTCGGCAATTCTCATTTGCAGGGCCGCCGCATTTTCTGCTTCCTGTCGGGCACTCATTCCCTCAACTTGGCGAATAACTCCGTTGGTTTCGGGAAAGCTGACATCGCCAATTCGCACGTCTTCTAAGTTAAAACCTAGAGTATAAAAATCTTGGACGCGATCGAGCAAATTTTGGCGCAGCAACAGCCGTCCTTGACTGATAAGCTGTTGTAGGGGTATTTGCCCGATCGCTAATCCCATACAATCCTTAACTGCACTTGCTAAAACAGCTATAGGATCGGACAACTCCAAAGCTACTCGTTTCGGATCTATAACTTGATAAATAACAGTCAGAGTAGCATCAATTAAAAACCGATCCTTAGACAAAAAATCTCCGTGCGACTGCACGTCCAAATTGCGGAGTTTGGTGTCTACGAGGACAATTTGAGCCTGTTCCAGCAGGGGAAGGGCGAAGCTGAAATGCCGCCCGGATTTTAGGGTACGCACGGCGCGGCCGTTTTTGACCAACAAACCCGTGTAACCCGCCCCTATAAAGTCCATACTAAACCCGGCCCAGCGTTCTGGAGTTATCGTTTGAATCAGGGGAGAAGCGTTGTTCATGGGAGGGAGTTGAGGGAGGGGAGATTCTATTTTTAGGGTAACAAATTGCTGGGGGCGAGCGATCGGGCGGTGTGCCGGTTCCGCAACCTCTATTCTATACTTCTTCTGGACTCTCCGCGATTCAGGCCGGACTGGATCTAGCTTGCATCTAGTTGATGGTGGGGGCGATCGAAATACTGTTCGTAGGGTGCGTCCGATCCTTCAAACCTGTTGAAATCGAAAGAATTAATGTCTAACGCACCCTACAATTTGGTTTAACGGTGACTAAAGGTGAGTAATTTATTGGCTATACTTAAGGCATCATGCTAGGAGCGTAAGTCAGATGAATACGATCGCGATCGCCCTTTCAGATGAGCGCCTCCTGAAGTTACAAAAACTCGCCAACGACTTGGATGTATCGATAGAAGAGTTAGTTTTAATAGGCATCGAAAACTTACTCGCACAGCCAGAAAGTCTTTCACCCAATACTGCTCAATATATCCCAACAAAAATGCTAAAATTCCCCCTGAAATAGTTGACAAGTTTTATGCACTAGCCTCGGATTGGGAGAAAGATGTTGCTGGACTTTCTTCAACTGCCCAAATGTCTCAGCATCCTGCCTATCTGGAAATTATTAGTATGGGAACACAAATCGTGCCGCTGTTGCTATCGGAACTGAAAAGAAATCCCGTTTACTGGTTATCGTCGTTGACTGCAATTACGGGTGAAAATCCCATTAAACCAGAACAAAGGGGAAGGGTAAAACAGATGGCATCAGCTTGGATAGATTGGGGGAGAAATCAAGGCTACGCGATTGAAGAGAATGTATAGAAAACCAGAATTTGAATTTAAGTTGCCCAATTTGTCTCGCACGGATTATCAAGTTACCAGGCCTAAATCTCAAGAATATAACTGCTTTGCATGGGCTGCTGAGGAAGACGATCGTTGGTGGCAACCGATACCTGAAGAGCAATTTTATTGGCCTGACGGTGTGCCGCAAGAGGAGACTAGAGAAGCGTAGATTCAGGCTTATCAAACGCTGGGATATGAAATTTTTAATGGCGATCGCGACAAAATAGTAAAATAAGCTTAACAATTGAAAAGTGAAACTTAGGTTATGTTAAAGTGTAATCAACAAGACCGTTTTTGTACCCTAACGCACGGGAATCAGTGCCATGTCCATTTCCAAACCTGAAAAGCCACAGTATTTAAAACCGATTAATTACCCCGATCTTCAAATGCGATCCATCGCCTACAGTTTAGATACTTTAATTCCAGGGATCTACATTTGGCTGGGTGCGCTCAAAATTCGGATTGGGGGTAGCGAGCCCGAAGAAAACTATCCGGGGACTATTCACAGTCCCATTGGCATTGCTTTAGTATTCCCTGGCTACCGCATTTACAGCACTTATCAAGGTAGCTATGACCCTTGATAAGCATAAGCTTGACGGTATCCCTCAAATTACTGTAAAAACCTTGCCATCTACCGAATTTGAGTTACTTCTATTGACAGCAGGCTACGGTAAAATGGGTACGGCTCCGGCTCAGGGAAATCGTATGAAAGTCTGGTGGACTCATTCTACTTTTAGACGCATTGAAGCTATTTATAGTCCTGATGGAACTGTTGCTATTACTGCTTATCACGTTTAGACTTATAGTTAAACAAACCCAGAAGCTTTTATTGACTTTTTTGATAAGAGAGGGCGATCGCACTTTCGGAAAATAAGGACGATCGCTCTTTGAGTTACTTGGCGAAAGGGGTCATATTTACAATATCTGAAGCCCAAAACAAATACGCTAAAAAAGCATACTGTTTCCCTGTTTCTAGTCGATTAGCCCATTCAACCATTCCTTCTAAATCCATTGACACTTGACCCTGAAAATCGGAAGTTGGTAAAACCTGATTGTGTAAAGCTTGTAAAGCTTGCACTACAGCCACTAAATTTGGACGGTTTTCATAGTCAGAAGGTGAGAATTCCCCGAATAAATTTCCTATTTCTACCTCTGTATCTAGCACTAACTGTAAAGCTTCCTTCATAGGAGCAACTAGACGCTGAATATACTGTTGAAATTCTTTTTTTCCTTGCTCATCTAAATCGGGAAGTCTTGCAAAATCTCGAATATGGGCTGCAAATAACGATAACTTGGACACCGAAGCAATTAGCTTATGGCCCACTTCTAAACGCGGTTCTGCCCAAGTTGTTAATCTCAACTCAGTTAAAGCATCTGGAGGAATAGGATGAGGAGCTAAATTCCACCACTTCAATTCAAGCTGTTCGTCATTGGATAACAGAACAGTTAGGGAAATGCGCCATGCTGTAGCATTCAAAGACTTGCCTTTGACTAAGGGTATAATGACGACAAAAGGCCAATTTAAGTCAATCACATGGTGTCGCAAATCCTTGTTCTTAACTTCCAAAAATGCCTGCCAGATCGCACTCAGTACCCTTTCCAAGGAGTTGTATACTTCTACAGGATTTTCGCCATCAATTTTTATCCACAGTGTCCGTTCCTGTCTCCAAAGAATCTCTTCAGATATAATCTGAAACCGTAGGCTTTCAGACGAAATACTTCGTAACTCTTTTTTGAGATTGTTTCTAATTCTTTTTTTAGTATAATCAAATCGATTGGCAGACTCCTGTACGGCATTCTGTAAGCGTAAACCAGGCTGAGATGTAAACAAATACCAGAGATTCCATACACGCCTATAGACTACCTGTTCTTGACCATCCAAAGACTCCAATTCCTTGTCATTGATAAATTGAGCCAGCAACTGTCTAAAGTTCTTGTGGAGCTTGGGCAAAACTTGGATTGTATTAGCTAGGTTGAAATTGGATATACGAATCACATGAGGTTGAATCCCTTTTTGTTGGGCGATTTCAATTATTTGGTTTTTGGTTGCCTCATTGTTCTGTTCAGGCTTCAATCCTTTTCCCAAGACTGGATTTAATGCCATTCCATGAATTGCTTGGCCAAAAAAGTTATAAAGAGTGGTGGTGTAAGTTCCAAAATTATTTAAAAAAGGCTTGTATAATTTGAGCTTTTCTTTAGCCTCTTGACTTGATGAATCAGAGCTTAATTCATCAATAAAACCCCATTCATCAACAGCACAATGAGGAAGCAAGGGTTGGTTACGTAGGATATGCTGACAATAATCCCATCTTTTTGCGTCAATTAATTTTCCAATTAACTGAACGTTCTTTGAGTGACGGAAGTAGACTTCTAAACCCTGTTCTAGTTGTTTGAGTGCTTGGAGTACAGTCTGTCTGAGATTGAAAATTAACTGTGTATATTCCTGCCAATTTTTAGGTCTAAAAGGTTGTAGCGCCAATCCTCTAAATGTTGGATTAACTGAGAGCAGCCATGAGATAGGAAAATACGACTTGGGAATACCGGTCTTTTGAGTTTCATCGAATGGAAGCTCACCTAACCACACCCTGTGACCATAACCTTGACAAGCATACAATTCTCGATCTGGCAGCAGTCTTCTTAATAGTTCGCATCGCTGCACGGCTTCTTCATGGAAGCGATTTTTAGTAGTTTCGGCTTCTTGTTCGTCTTCAGATTGAGAGCCATTTTGTTGCTGGATATCAACAATAAAATGAGCCGTAAGTTTTTCTCCATCATCTTCCAATGCTACTGTTTGCGTTTCTTGCCTAAAACGATTCATAAGTCGAGAGCGATTCGTCTCCAGCCAAGAACTAAAGCCGTCTTGATATCCGCAAGACATCCCTAGCATTAAATCAGCTAATATCTCGATGGGGAGCGCATCAATTGCTCGGTCAATCTCATAATTAGAAAGCCATTCTGCTAAAAGCCAGGATACTCCAAAATGTCCTATCCAAAATATTGTTTCCGCCATACCAGACCAATCCACATCAGATGAGGGTGCTGTAGGTTTTTGAGTCCGACTTGACAACCATGTTTCAGCACGTACAAACACCTGCTTCTTATCTGTCTGACGAGATTGAAAAGCTTCTATTCGCCGTCGTCCTTCTGGAGGAAGTGTATGTCCCAACTCGCTTAACCACAATCTCCCCCAGCCAGGAGTAGCATCTGCAATATCGCAATCTAATACAGACAGAAAACCATTTCCTACATCTTGATATATTTCTGCAAGAAGTTGTTTATTAGCTTCAGCGTATTCCTTAATGCCTAGCCAAATTAAAGCCCGCGTGACTCCTGCTATTGCAGTCCACTGTTGTGGCTGATATGAGGTAAGAGAGTTTAGCAAAGGTTCAATTTCAAACCGATGACGGGAGAAGGCGTAAAGGAGAAAACTTTCAACATCCCGTTCAAAGATGAATGGCAAACAGATGCTAGCACTTTCCGACCAGGGTGAAAATGTTGAATCGCTTAGAAGGTCAGCAAGTATTGCTGAACGTATAGGATGTAATCCCTGTATTAGGGAACCATCCTCACTAAGCCTAAGTAAATACTCTTTTTCAAATAGTTCAAAAGTTCTTTTTGGCGCAGTTAAAGCTAAATGTTTTACAAGGGGTCTAATCTGCAACCGAGATTCAAAGGCTGACGCTACAGAAGCCAATCTCAAGAGTTCAATGGTTGCGTCACCTAGCTTTCCTGTTGTGGCTTCATCCTCAAGTCGTCTTATCTGTTGTGAGAGTCTTTCTCGAAGAGAATTTCCCTGAGTCACCAGATAGACAAATTCCATGAGGGGGCCTTCACCGCCAAATTTGTTCCAGGCCTCCTCAAAAGTCAAGAACTCTGCTGGAAGTTTCTTGTTTGTAAGAGATTGATAGATTTCCTGCGCCTCAATTCGATTGAAGGTCAGTTCGACTCCAGAAAATTGAATTTCAGCACCAGAAATACTGGCTCGACGAAAATCTTCTTCGCGAACCGTGACCAGAACTCGAATGTTTCTATGAGTAGATAATTCCTTGACTAACTCAGTCCAACCAATATCGTTGGGTGAAACATCCAAGTAAACGGCAATCGGCATACCGATAGCATTAGCTTTATCGCCTATAGCTGTCGCAATACTAAGAGCGTGTTTTCTGCTATCAATTAGTTGAACTTTAAAGCGCGATTTGTCGGAAAAGAATTCGCGAAGATAGCGAAAGGCTAAAGTCGTCTTGCCTTGACCAGAAGCGCCGTGGATAATAATGACTCTGTTTTCTTCAAATTTTTTAGCTATTTCTTGTAAGTTTTTATGACGCAAGACATCAACATCAGCCAAAATATGCTCGTAACGAGCTGAAATTCCGCGATAAAATTCATCGGATAATTCATCTTTTACTTGGGCATCAATCTCTTGCTCTTCTAGAGGCACAATTACCCGTTCCCCTTCGGGCGAGTTCAGTCAAAAGTTCTGGGTAAGATTCTCGATGGAACCTCCCTGAATGTTTCCATAGATTTTCTCTGCTATGTTCGTAATATTCTGATTTGTTTGTGGCTGAGACTTAACAGCATCGGCCAAAGCTTGAACTGCCACCGCGATTTCAGAGTCGGATTTTGCTGCTGACTCAACTTTTTCTACCAAAACGGCTTCTCCATAATCCTCTGGCTGCTGTTCAACTAATTCTGGATGTTGTGCTACTAATTCTATGGCACTTGCCGTATCAGGAGACTTGCGCTTAAGCAGTTGCATCAACTGGCCGCCTTTCTCCACCAATACCTTTTCTCCAAAAATTTCACCTGTTTTTTCAATTGCTTTCGTTAAAAACAAAGTTGCGATCGCGCCAGCCGTGAAGGGTTCCATATGTTACCAATTGTAAATGGAGTGAGTTAGCTATGTAGCTTTTCATTAACTATCCTAGCTTCAAGAGTAGAGAAGCGTCAATGATTTACATCCAGACAAGTCTTTAGTTTGAGCCACATATCCCTCCTAAAAAGAGCGATAGCCCCTACATTAACCAATCTAACTGAAGGCGTGAAGCGCCGCTATCCCGTAGGGAATCGCCTACAATAGAATCAACACTCCTCATCTCAAACACCATGCAAATTGTTTTGCCTCCTGAAGTCGAAGCCCTCGTGCAGCGCCAACTCACCAGCGGCAAATACAACAGCGCGATCGACGTTATCCTTGCAGCGATTAAACTACTCGAACAACAGCAAGACATTTATCAAGGACGACTGCAAGAACTCCAACGAGACGCACTGATTGGTCAGCAAGCATCCCAACGCGGTGAAGTCGTAGACGGTGCAACCGCAATGGCACAAATTCGAGCTAATTTGCGATCGCGCTACAGTTCAAAAGAAACATGAGTCCAAAATTTCGCCTCACCCAACCCGCAATTCAAGACATTGAGCAAATTGCAGACTACATCGCTAGTCGATCGGGACTCGATCGAGCTGATCGCTTTTTAAGCAATCTTGACGCTAAATTCGCCAAAATTGCTCAATTTCCCAATATGGGACGACAAAGAGACGAAATTTTACCCTTGCTTCGCAGTCTCTCCATAGACAACTATCTCATCCTCTATATGCCGATCGGACAGGAGGTAGAGATTTTTCGAGTTGTCAGTGGTTATCGAGATTTGTCAGCCCTCTTCACCGATGCTGATGATTGAATTTAACTAAACAACGATCGCCCTTCCATTCACCTGACCAAAAACGCCGCACACTCAACATGAGAAGTCTGAGGAAAGAAATCCGCCGGCTGCACTCGCGCTAACTTATAATCCCCATTTTCGCACAAAATCTTCAGGTCGCGAGCCAAAGTAGCAGGCTTGCAGCTAACATAAACAATGCGATTTGGTTTGATTTCCTTGATAGCTTCCAACACCGCGCGATCGCACCCTTTCCTCGGCGGATCTAGCAGCACAATATCCGGTGTCAATCCCAAGGAAGGCAGCAAACTCTCTACAGTTCCCGCCTGAAAATCGACATTTCTCACGTCATTTAACTCAGCATTTAATTTGGCTTGTTCGATCGCCGCCGGTTGCACTTCTAAACCTATGGCTATTTTTACTTGTTTTGCCAGAGGTAAAGTAAAAGTACCAATGCCGCAGTAAGCGTCAACCAAAACCTCGTTTCCCTGCAAATTCAATTCCCCTACCATCACCTCTAACAACGCTTCAGCCGCCTCTGTATTTACCTGAAAAAAAGTATCGGATCTTAGCTGAAAATTCAAACCAGCAAATCTTTCTCGCAGATAAGAACGGCCCGCAATGCAGCGAGTTTCGGCACCAAAAATCACATTAGTTTGATCGGGATTTATATTCAAACAAACCCCTGCCAGTTGAGGATATTGTTTCAGCCACTCTGATGCTTGCTCTTCGAGTCCCGGTAACTCTCCAGTGCGAACTATTAAAGTTAGCAGCATCTCGCCGGTGCGCCGTCCGATTCGCAAGGACAAGTGACGCAATTCTCCTGTATGTTTCTTTTCGTCATAGACTTGCCAATCCCGCCAGTGGATGTCTTCTTTGACTTCTTTTAACAAAGGATTGAGGCGCGGGTCTTGCACCGGACACTGATTGAGATTGACTAATTTGTGAGTGCTTTTTTGATAGTAACCTGCTTGGACTTGACCTGTTGCAGATATTGCCACCGGATAAGTCGCTTTGTTGCGGTATCCCAAAGATTGGGGAAATCCCTCGATTTTTCCCGTTAAAATTTCATCAACTTGCAGATTGCTAAATCCGCCAATCCGTTCTAAGGCTTGAATGATTTGATTTTGCTTGGCTGCAAGCTGATATTGATAGTCTACGTGCTGCCACTGACAGCCCCCGCACTTGTCGGCGACAATGCAATTAGCTCGGATGCGGTGTTCGGATGCTTCCAGAAGTGTGTCCAGCTTGCCTGTAGCATAGGTGGATTTGACTTGCACGAGGCGCACAAGGACTCGATCGCCCGTTACGGTATCGGGCACAAACACTACTAACTCACCAAAACGACCAACTCCGTCGCCGGTGTCTGTCAAGTCGGTAATCTCTATCTCAATCAGTTGACCTTGCTGGCAAGGGTTTGCCAATTTTGTCGATTTTGGGGTGGGGAATTTAGATTTGGTCACAAGTAGTCATGGTAGGATTTAATATGGTAATGCAATATCGCTCTCTCTTTCTTGAGATAAGTCGTAGCGAAGCGGGGCGTAAGCCATCGCACTCAAGCTCAATTGCAGGCTGTCTTCCTGCTGCTGAACGTCTTGCTGCTAAAGCTAAGCTTCAACCTGCAAGTCAAGCCTGCCGTGAGTTGCCTCGATCGATCCTGTGCGATATGCTGTTGGGGCGAGGTAGCAAAAACTCGTTAAACAGTCAAAGTGTCTGCCGACATCAAAACTCTCACTCGCAGTTTTTGAGTTTTTCCCGCAGTAGCCTGGAACACAGGGAAACTGGCTTGAACATCAAGCATAACGTTTGCGGAGATTTACCCGCTACTTCTAATGTTGATAAATGTTAGAAGCAAAGTAAATCGCCCAATCAAGAATCTCATCTTTAAGGGATGAGCATGTCAATTAATCTTACTCTCAAATATCCTCAATTTTTTTGAATAACAATGAGCGTAGTTAGCCAACTAATTCTCCAAGCCGACGACGAACTTCGCTATCCCAGTACCGGCGAACTTCAAAGCATCAAAGATTTTTTTAAAACCGGAGAACAGCGGGTGCGTATTGCTACTGCGCTGTCTGACAGTGAGAAAAAAATTGTTGAAGAAGCTAGCAAAAAACTCTGGAAAAAACGCCCTGATTTTATCTCTCCTGGCGGCAATGCTTACGGCCAACGCGAACGGGCTTTGTGTCTGCGCGACTACGGCTGGTACTTGCGCCTGATTACCTACGGTATCTTGGCGGGTGACAAGGAGCCGATCGAAAGCATCGGTTTGATTGGCGTTCGGGAAATGTATAATTCTCTGGGCGTTCCTGTTCCTGGCATGGTCGAAGCTATCCGCTGTTTGAAGGAAGCTTCTTTGGCTTTGCTCAATCAGGATGATGCTAAGGAAGCAGCTCCTTATTTTGATTATATCGCTCAGGCAATGTCTTAATTGCTTTGGTGATTGCTTTCATGAATGTGGCGGAGCATTCGCGGGTGATGTTTGGGGTGATTTTATCTCGCAATTGCTCGCAAATGTTTCGCTTCTGTTTTTTGGCAAGGAAGAGTTGACAGTTGACAGTTGACAGTTGACAGTTGACAGAATCAAAGGCAAGGGTTTGAGCAATTAACAGCGTCCTCACGGTTGGGTGCGGTTGCTAGCGTTAGGAAATCTGCTTGATTTCTGCTAGGAAGCAATGCTGTTTAAGCTTTCCCAGATGTTGAGTTCGTCTTGTCTTTTAATGCACATTTGATTTAAAAAGTCAAGTGTTTTTGGGAGAGATTGTTTTTTGAATTTCCGGCTGTCGTAGTGAATGGATGTTTTGAGCTGCGATAGTTCTCCAAGGGTGGGGCAGGTTTGGATATGATGGGCGATCGCATTTTGCCATTCTTCCAGCCTGCGGTAGCTGACAAACAGGCCGCCTCTATCCCGATGGTGGACGAAAACCACGAAAGCCCATGATTCGACTCGCTTAATCAGGTTTTGGCTGATTTTGAGCAGTTGGGCGATGGCTACGCCCCGGCTTACGCCTACGACCTGACGGTGATGCGGAGCTTTTTCGAGGGTTGGATGCGGCGAAACAGTGCTGTCATAGCTGAGTCACTCCTGAACTTGGGTGAGTTAGTTGGTGTTCGTCTTTGGATCTTACTATATCATATCATTCTACACGAATGCAGAGAACTTGCAGTAATGTTTCTAAATGTGTAATGCTCAAACCCTGTGTGCTGCCTTGAGCAAGGCAAAAGTACAGCTAGCTTAAGAGTTAAATTGGATCTGTAAAATGCCGGGATTTCTTGACTTTAAGGCTGTCGTCGATCAGGAAAAACTGCGCCCTGTGCGATTTACGGATACGGGACGCGGTAGATTGGGCAAACTTCTGAAAGCAGCTAGAGAGATTCGGGGGTGGTCAATTATTGAAACAGAAATGGTCACAAAAGAATACGAGGCCGCTTTGTTTCGGACAGCCGGAGATCCTGTACCAAAAGATGTCGGTATTAGTAATGCTACTGTTAGTCGCTACGAACGCGGGAAGTTAGAAAGTTTGGATTGGCGATCGCTCTCTCTGTTATGCTTTGTCCTCAAGCCGATCGATCCGGTGACAGGGGAAGCCCTCGAACCGACAAATGCTTTATATATCGCGTGCGAACATCCCCCATACAACGATGCGAAGCTCTATGACTAGATTATTTGCAGATAGGTAATGTCAGGACTCTCTAACAAAGCTGTGGTAGACAAAGAGCAGGAATTGCGTCCCGTTCGCTTCACTGAAACGGGGCGGATGCGTTTGGGGAAGATTTTAAAAGCCGCAAGACAGACAACAGGCTGGTCTGTCAGCGAAACAGAGTTCAAAACAAAGGGATATGAAGAGGCGCTGTTCACAGCTACAAATCAACCCGTACCCAAAGATGTGGGTATCAGTGCCGCAACAGTCAACCGTTACGAACGCGGGAAGCTGGATAATTTGGATTGGCGATCGCTCAGTCTGTTATGCTTTGTCCTCAAGCCGATCGATCCGGTGACTGGGGAAGCCCTCGAACCGACAAATGCGCTTTATATCGCTTGCGAACATCCGCCGTACAATGACGCGAAGCTTTACGAATAGTTGATTGCTGACATCGGGACTGATGCAACCAAATTATTGAGATTGGGAGTTTTGAACCGCAGATATTAGCGGATGAACACAGATGAACGCTGATGTCTTTTGATCTGTGTTGATCTGCGGTGATTGATTACCGATCGCCCTTTTGTTTAGCAATTAAAGCTTTAGCTTGCTGCCACAGAGATTCTAACTCTTCTGGGGCATAATCTGACAAAGGTCGATCGCACGCAGCCTCCACCATAGCAAACCGCTGCACGAAGCGATCGTTTGTTCCCTGCAAAGCAGCAGACGGATCTAAATCGTACCAGCGAGCTAATTGAATCAACACAAACATAATATCTCCCAATTCTGACTGCTGCGCTGCCTTATCCTCGTGTTTGAGAGCGTGTTCAAATTCTGCCATTTCTTCGTGAAATTTATCCCAAACGCCCTCTACACTGTCCCAATCAAAACTCACTTCCGCAGCTTTTTGAGAGATTTTCATCCCGGCGGTTATCGGCGGCAAAGTGCTGGCATAACGGCTCATTTTCGAGGCTAAAGTTGGCGGCTTTTCCGCAGTTGTGCCTTTTTCTGCTGCTTTGATTTTTTCCCAGTTTTCGTTAACTTCATCCACACTGTTGAGTTCGACATCGCCGAAGACGTGGGGATGTCGCCGAATTAGTTTTTCTGTGATGCCCGCAGCTATTTCGGCAAAGGTAAATTGATTGGATTCGCTGGCAATTTGAGCTTGCAGAATTACCTGTAACAGTAAGTCGCCCAATTCTTCGATAATCGCATCTTTATCTCCTTTGCGAATCGCGTCGGCGGTTTCATAAGATTCTTCGATGATGTGAGGAATTAGAGTTTGGGGAGTTTGGGCTAAGTCCCAAGGACATCCGCCGTCTGGCGATCGCAATTTAGCCACAACTTCTATAAGTTCTGCGAGTGCTGTGAGCGATCGACTTTCAGAATTAGACATAATAATTTACCTTTTATATCAACCGCCAAGACGGTTATAACGTTGTTAAGAGATCCAACCATTGATTGTATTACTTCTTCTTCCTTCTTCCTTCTTCCTTCTTCCTAACATCCGTTACATCCGTTACATCCGTTACAGAATCCGTTGCCGAACTTCCTTCTTCCTTCTGCTGATTGTATTACTTCTTCCTTCTTCCTTCTTCCTTCTTCCTTCTTCCTTCCGCTATGGATTTGCTAGATGTGCGAGTGGGAGCTTTGATTTTGGGCCTCTTAATTGTCTTAGGAGGCCGCAACCCGCTCAATCCTTTCTTTTTGAATCTTTTGTAAGCCGAGCCGCCCCAATCGCTTAGATAGTGGCTCATAGCGCCTAATTCTAGACCGATGTAAACGGCTAAAATTTCGATGCGGTGTTCCCAGATCGATCGCCCGTAACTCAAAACCACATCCTGCCAATTCCCGCCTAAGTTCCCGGCTTTTTCGGCAATTGCCAATCCCAACATTCCGAAAACCGCGATCCAGATAGCGAGGTACAAGATTCGCAAAGCAGTGCCGATCAGAGGGCCGTGGGACAAAAAAGAGCGGTGGCGCAGGCTTTTTTGGTACGGGAGCCAAATGGGTTTGAACCATCCCCAGCGCTGATACTGGCACGAGTAGATATCCAAGTCGGGGCCAAACATCAGCCCGCCGAATAAGAAACTGCCGGAAACGAGCAAAGTCAGGTTGCTGCTCTGAGTCTGGCCAAAGGTGAGGGCTGCCACGAAGGGCAAACTCCACATGGTTATTTGATCGTGGGTGCGGCCAGAGGGCATTTAAAGTTTAGGATTTTTTTTACTTGATCTTTCTGAGTTACTGTGATATGATAAATCCCGGTGAGTGCAATTGGGTGATTAGCTCAGTGGTAGAGCGCCTGCTTTACACGCAGGATGCCGTAGGTTCAAATCCTACATTACCCATCCGATAACTCAATATCAACAGTTTCAGCCGTTTTTAGCCGTCAAGCCGAGAACGGCTGTTGCTGTTTAGGGTTGACTGTTGAATTTGGTGACGACTCAATTTAACATTCTGTGGCGGATGTCTCAAAAGTTGGCACCCAATGCTAGAAAATTAATTTATTGATTTTCTTTTTTAGAACCCTGTATATGAAGCCTAAAATAACTAGCCCGATCGCTTGGCAGCAAGCTGAACTGCTCATGCAGCCAGCGATGATCCGAGTGCTCGACAACATCCGCAAACAATTAGAGGAGTCAGTTTGGACGGGTACTTATCAAGAAGTGCAGATTCCCATTCCTGGCTATCAACTAATTTTAGAGCTTCAAGGCGAGCAAAGATGTATCGATATTTGGGAACTTTGCTATCGAGTCTGCTTTGTCAACTACCAGCCCGCCCACAGTCAAATCCAAAGCCAAGAAGTTGTAATTGATACTAGCTTGATTGATGATGAGACTGGCGATGTAGATTGGAATCGGCTTGATGCTAAAGCCAGCCAATTAATCCAAGAAATATTCACCAATTTGGGCAAATAGTCAGTTGTCAGTTGTCAGTTGATAGGAAAGCAGTAGTTAATAGTCAACAGTCATCAGTTATCAGTCATCAGTCAACAGTTAACAGTCAACAAAATCTTATGATTCAGGAATTGCACGACATTCAAGCAGCAGCCGGTGCTACTTTTGCAGAGTTAATAACCAAAGAAATTGTGCCAGTCAGTTTTGGTAACGACGCAGAAGCGATCGCAGCAACTAAACAAGGTGCGGCTTTGTACGATCGCACTCACTGGGGACGCATTCAAATCTCAGACAGCGATCGCCTGCGGTTCTTGCACAATCAAAGTACCAATAACTTTAATATACTCAAACCCGGTCAAGGTTGCGACACCGTTTTTGTGACTTCCACCGCCCGGACGATCGATCTCGCCACCGCATATGCTACAGAAGATGCCGTACTGCTGTTAGTTTCGCCCAACCGCCGCCGCCAACTGCTGGAATTGCTCGATCGCTATATTTTCCCAATGGATCGCGTCGAGTTAACAGATTTAACCGATACAACTGTTGCTTTCAGTTTCCTCGGCCCTGAAAGCACTCAACTATTAGAAAAAATAGGAGTTACCGAACTCGAAAATCAACCTTACGCTACTCACAAATTGATAAAAACCCCCCCTCTTTCCCCCCCTTACCAAGGGGGGGATGAAGGGGGGGTTCGAGTTGCGGTTGGTAGCGGTTTAGTAACTCCCGGATACACGTTAATTGCGCCAGCAAGCGATGCAGCCAACTTGTGGAAGGAATTAGTCAAAGCTGGGGCTGTACCGATGGGCGATCGAGTTTGGGAACAACTGCGAATCGAACAAGGACGCCCCGCACCCGATTTTGAACTCACAGAGGATTACAACCCCCTAGAAGCCCGCCTTTTACACACGATTACCTATGACAAAGGCTGCTACATCGGTCAAGAAACAATTGCCCGGTTGAACACCTACAAAGGAGTAAAACAGGAACTTTGGGGCGTGCAGTTGAGCGATGCGGTTGAACCCGGAACAGGAGTCACAATCGGAGAGGAAAAAGTTGGCAAACTCACCAGTTTTACGGAAACTGAATCCGGCTTTTTTGGTCTTGCTTACATCCGCACAAAAGCGGGCGGCGAAGGACTGAAAGTGCAAGTCGGATCGGTGTCAGGGGAAGTAGTAAATGTACCTTTTTTGAGTTCGTAGTTGCGCTCGGTAGCCTGTTGACGCCGCAGCGCCCAAAACTTTTTTGTTGAGGTTGATTTGGGAAGAATGCTAATACCATAAATTTGCCCCAAGTCCTATCTTTAGATAGATTTGCAAACCAAAAACCGAAATTATTCTGTATTACAGTCGTCACAGAAAAAACAGAGTTTTTCAATGAAAAAGTTTACATCGCGCTTAGTTACAACTTGCCTGCGAGTTGGAATAATCTTTGCTTTAGGAATAGCGCTGATTTTTAGCTCCGAATTGGAATTGTCGGGCAACAAAATGCAAGCGATCGCTACATCTTTAACCCCTGAAGCTAAGTCTTACGAAGTTGCCCGTCCCGATCGCCCGCCAACAACCGATATCGAGAAGGGAGGAAATGATGCCGTTGACAATATCCGAGAAAAGCTGAATCTCGACCAACCGATCGCCCCCAGTACCAAAAAATTTATAGAATCGGTAAAAGATAACGTGGGCGAAGCAGTTACGCCGGGACAGAAAGCAGTAGAAAAAGCGGCAGAGCGAGGTAGGAGCGAGCGAGCCAAGTAATTCAATCGCATCCAGTTTTAAAATATCATATTCTTAGTCCGCCTGCGCGGACTTTGTTTGTTCAGTAGCGATTTCCAAATCCGAATAATGGAAGGGATAATGAACCCGGATTCGATTGTTCATATTGGCACTTCAGGTTGGAGTTACGACCATTGGGAAGGTGTGCTTTATCCCCACCAGCTACCGCCTCGCTCTAGGCTAGATCGCTATATCCAGCACTATCAAACCGTCGAAGTTAATAGCACCTACTACCGCTGGCCACCAAACACTACCTTTGCTAACTGGCGAGAGCGCCTCCCCCAAGGATTTTTGATGACCGTAAAAGCGCCCCGTGGTCTAACGCACTCCAAGCGTCTTTATTCGCCAGAAAAGTGGTTGGAACGCATGAGTGAGGGACTTCAATCCCTGGGCGATCGATTGGGTATTCTGCTCGTCCAACTCTCTCCCCAGTTCGGCTGCGATTTGGCCCGCCTAGCTTACTTTCTAGAACAGGTTCCCCCTTGGATCAAAGTAGCTGTGGAATTCCGACACCCAAGCTGGCACACGGAAGAGGTATTTTCGCTGCTGGAACGCGAAGGAGCGGCTTACTGCGTCATGAGTGGCGCCCACCTTCCGTGTATCCTGCGTGTAACGGGTTCATTCGTCTATGTGCGACTCCACGGCCCCGACGCCAACAATCTCTACGGCGGCTCCTACTCGGATGATGATTTGCACTGGTGGGCCGATCGCATCCACGAGTGGGAAAGTCAAGGGCAACCTGTGTTCGTCTACTTCAACAACGACGGAGAGGGAAATGCAGTGAGGAACGCTTCAAAGCTAAAAGCTTTTGTGGAGAATGGTACTTCATGACAGACTCTGATTGAGAGTGTCCCCATTCTTTTGGGCGCATTCAAAAACGCTCCGCAGTTCCTTGAAGCTGAATTAGAAATCGGAGGTGGCGTTCGTCTAGGTTATTGTTTGACGATCGCACTCACCCCGAACCCGCACATCCAACTCAACATCACCCAGCACAAGCCGATCGCATTCAACTCAACATCACGATCGCACTTTTGCTTCCATTTCAAACAAATCCCGCAGGGTGCGCTTGACCGAAAGGAAACACGAAATACTCCGTCAGTTTCTCGATGCAATCATTAAACTGAAGTTCCCCCATTGACAAAAGGCGTCGGAGTATGTAGGGTAAACCTTTGGACTGTACTTTAGACTAAATAAAGATGAGAACGGTGGCTTTGAGAAGAACTAAAGCCACCGCGCCGGGAGAGAATAAG
>NZ_JAUPTE010000052.1:0-47983 GCF_036701705.1 Microcoleus sp. w1-18aA5
AGATAGTCTAGATGGAAGCTCATAATGGTAAATGTATTAGTATGTACATTTTACACCATAAACTCAGGAGAGCCGTTCCTTATCCCTCAACTGTTCGTAAGCCAAATCTGGCATAGTTGCCCGGTCATGGCTTAACACAATGCGATCGTTCTGGGCCGCCCAGTTGAGAATTGTTGGATCGTCAGCTTCTCGCAAACCAACATCCTGAACGCGAAGCAAGTCAAGGTCTGGCTGACGCAGGAAAAGCCCTCGAACAATATCGCCATTAAAATTTTCATCGCTCAACAGCCGCAGCATAGTTAATCCTCAAGATTGTTTTTGGGCTAACAAGCGCGATCGAATAACGCCCAGATCGGGTTGAATGCCTAACAAACGCTGATGGACGGAATCTGCTAATTGCTCGCGATAATTGAGATAAGCTTCTACTGCTTCTTGGTGTCGGAGATAATAGCCGATCGCACTATAGACATCGGACAATGACAGAGTTGAATAACGCTGCACAATAGATTCCGGCGACGCACCATCCTGAAAAGCTCGAATCACCAATTCCAGCAAAACTCTTGAGTTTCCCACCCGAATAGCACCTGTTGCATCTTCTCGGAAAGGAGGCGCTTCAACTTCCAAAACAAGATTCATCTATTAATATCCCCCCAAATTACGAGCGTATTTTTTCACTCTCCTCTTAAGATTATATAGCAGAAGGAAGAAGGTTTTCTCTTCCTTCTTCCCTGTTCCTTATATCCGTTACATCCGTTACAAAATCCGTTGCCGAACTTTTCTCTTCCCTCAAACTACGATCGCATCGCCTGTTTTTGCTCAGCCTTCAAATCGCGGTTGCTAGCAGCAGCCAACTCCGCATCCAACAGCGTCTTACCAGTCGCCGCCAAATACACATCATCCAAACTCGGCCGAGATTGAGCAATCCCAAAAGTAGGAAGTCCCGCATTTTTTAAAGCTTGCTGAATAGTCACCAGCGCATCGCTTTGCGGTGTTACTACTAAATTGAGAGAATTTCCTTGAGCCGTGTTGACAATTACTTCCTGCACAAAAGGCAAAGATTGCATCAGTTTTTTAGCTTTTTCAGCTTCTTCGATCGGCGAAAACTCCCGAATCCGCAGAGTCACCCGATCGCCCCCAACCCGATTTTTCAACTCCTCCGGCGTCCCCTCAGCAATCACCGTACCCTTGTCAATAATCGCCACGCGATCGGCCAAAGCATCAACTTCTTCGAGATAGTGACTCGTAATCAAAACCGTCGTACCTTCTTCCCGCAAGCGCCGCAGGAAATCCCACACTACCACCCGACTTTCAATATCGAGCCCGACAGTCGGTTCGTCTAACACCAAAACATCCGGCTGGTGAAGCAATCCAGCAGCTAAGTCGAGGCGTTTGCGGATACCGCCGGAATAAGTGCCCGTCTTTTTATTTTCCCACTCCTCCAAACCGAGGAGTTTCACCATTTCGTCAATCCGCCCTTTAATCGTAGGGCGCGGCAAATGGTAAAGCGCTGCTTGCAGTTGCAGGAGTTCCCGCCCCGTCAGCACCTTATCGAGAGCCACTTCTTGGGCGACGTAGCCGAGTCTTTGTCTGGCAATTCTCGGCTGACTGACAGCAGAAATGCCAGACACTTCAATGCGTCCGCTATCGGGCGCACTCAAAGTACAAAGTACCCGCAGGGTTGTGGTTTTGCCTGCACCGTTGGGGCCTAGCAAACCAAATATTTCCCCCGGTTCTACCTTGAAGGAAACATCTTTAACGGCTTCTACAGTGCCGTAGCGTTTCTGAAGATTTTCAATTAAAACGGCGGGAGCCATATATTTTGGGGATGAACTGGTTGTTAATATTTTGACACTTCTGAGCTCAAATTGCCGGAATGGTCGATCGACTAATGCGACTGGCTGTGCTGGTAACGATCGCACACTCCTCCTCAACCGGAAACTGCTTATAATTTTGATTCTTAATATCAGTTTAATAAATATTAACTTTATAGCGGTTTTCAACCCTGATCTTCATCAGTTTTCCCACTCTCCAATGTCCCCTCTCAAATCCAAAAAATTATGAGTCTTGAGTTAATTATAACTTTTCAGTTAACAACTCAAAACTCATAAGTTTTCAACAAGTAGAGATGCACCCGAAACCTGTTATTTTTTAATTATCTCTACCTATAGGCAGATGTGTAGCGAGATTTTGATAATTAACACACTGGTCAAACACATCACACTTTCGAGGCAACTATTAAACACAAAAAACTTCCCTACTTGGCAAGTTCTACTTGTAACGAGTTCCCAAAAAATGTAACTGTAGGACCGTGATCTCAACCCCGATAGTTATGAGTAATTACCAATTCTTTAATCGAAAATGGTGTTAAATCTCCTACAGAGAGTGGCTGCCACGTCTTTAATCGACAATTTTTACCCAACCGCGACGAACGTTGTACAGCAGTCGGTTGATGATGGCATACTCATCTTCATTCAGTGTTCTTTCTAAGAGTGCAGATCTGAGCTGTCTCCGGTCGTGGCGAGTCACGACGCTGGAGAACATGACCTGACCAAATAACTCTTCAAGTGTCATTTGGGATACTGACATGATAAACCTCCTAGTTGATTGAGACAGATAAAATTTTAACAGGCTTGTTGTTTTTGTATTATGCACTCTGAGAGCGACTTCAAAGGCGATCGAACACATTGACAATGTGTGATTTTTTGGTTAAAAATCTGTGACCAAGACTTTGATGCCAAGTGACTTGGATCTCTTAACTTTGTGATGCTTGTCACTGAAGTCAGAAGTCAGAAATCAGAAGTCAGAGGGAAAAAGACCATCAAGCACGATCGCCCTCAACAACTCTCCATCCCGTCCTCACCGCTTCTCAACCTTATTTTTCCCTAGGTCAATTTTCCAGCTAATTGAGGCATCGGTCAATAGTCGCCACAACCGACTCGGCCAACTCTTTCAGCGCGTAACCCCCCTCCAAACCAAAAGCTATGCGGCGGGTGAGTTGCAGGCAGTATCCGGTGAAAGTACCGAAATCTGACGGCATCAGAGTCATGCTCGCCAGCGGATCAGACGCAGTAGCGTCATAACCAGCGCTGACAATCAACAAATCCGGTTCAAATTTTGACAAAAAAGGCACGACAAGAGATTCAAAGGCGCTCAGGTATTCAGCTATGCCGCTGCCGGGATAGAGGGGAATGTTCAGCACGTTGTCGTAGGCACCGCGCTCCTCGGCATCTCCAGTTCCCGGATAGCACGGAGATTGATGCAGGGAACAGTAGGCAATTTGGCGGCAGCTTTCCACCAAAGATTGAGTGCCGTTGCCGTGGTGCACGTCCCAGTCGAGGATGGCGACGCGGTTGATTCCCGGCTGTTCCAAGGCGTAGTGAGCGGCGATCGCAGCATTGGAAAACAAGCAAAAACCCATCGCGCGGGCGTTTTCGGCGTGGTGTCCCGGCGGTCTGGCCAGCACAAAAGCCGGTTCCCCCGCAGCCACCACTCGATCGACCCCATCGAGCCAAGCACTCGCCGCTAGCAGCGCTACATCGTAACTTTCTGCTGAAATCGGCGTATCACCGTCGAGGTAGCCACCTCCCCGATGAGCCAAATGTTCGACTTCTTTGATGTATCTTTGCGAGTGAACTTTTTTGATAGCCGAGAACAGTTGTTGTTCGCGCTGCGCCACTGGGGTGGGCAGTTGCCACTCAATTTGAGCCGCCCAAGGAGCAGCTTTCAGAGCGTTGACGATCGCCGTTAAACGTTCTGGTCGCTCTGGGTGAAGCATTCCAGTCTTGTGTAGCAAGAAATCTTCGGAGTAGATGACGGGTAGCATCGGCTGATTTTAGATTTTAGATTTTAGATTTTAGATTTTTAGTTTGCTTTAAGAAGGCCTTCGGTTTTGTGAAATTACAATTGCGATCGGGAAACCCTTTTATTTTTTTAGATAACCCTCAAAAAACTCACCAAAGCATGAAAGCCTTCCCCCTAAAAAACCATTTCTAGCTTTTGCCAATTGATGACTAAATCACCAACTGCCAACTTACGAATTTCCCTTGTTTCGCCCATTAATTTTTCTGGCAACTTTCCCATAAATTCAAAGGCAAATTGTGATATAATTTCAGGAGTAATTTGCAATATTTGGCAGCTCTACTGAATCCAAACCGATTTTATCGCATTTTTGAGATTTATAGCGGTCAAATTTAAATTTTTAACGGAGTTTTTCAACCTATGAGTATCTCTGAGTCGCGGATAATCCCGACGGATCTGGGTAATGAGATGTCCCGATCGTACTTGGAATACGCCATGAGCGTAATTGTCGGTCGGGCGCTACCAGATGCCAGGGACGGTCTCAAGCCCGTTCACCGACGCATTCTCTACGCCATGAACGAATTGGGCTTGACTCCCGATCGACCTTTCCGCAAATGCGCCCGCGTCGTGGGGGAGGTGCTGGGCAAGTATCACCCGCACGGAGATACAGCGGTTTACGACGCCCTGGTGCGGATGGCTCAGGATTTCTCCATGCGGGAACGCCTGATCAACGGCCACGGCAACTTCGGCTCCGTTGACAACGACCCGCCCGCTGCCATGCGGTACACCGAATGTCGCCTCACAGCTTTGACTAGCGACTCCATGCTGCGCGACATCGACTCGGAAACAGTTGATTTTGGCGACAACTTCGACGGTTCCCAGCAAGAACCCCTCGTACTCCCGGCACGCATCCCCCAAATTTTGCTCAACGGTTCATCGGGGATTGCTGTAGGGATGGCCACCAACATTCCGCCGCACAATTTAGGCGAAATAATTGACGGTTTAGTAGCACTAATTCACAATCCAGCAATTACTGACCTGGAATTGATGCAGTACATCCCCGGCCCGGACTTCCCCACCGGAGGGCAAATTCTGGGTAGAGGCGGCATTCGCGATGCTTACACCACCGGGCGGGGTTCGATTACAATGCGCGGAGTCGCTGGCATTGAAACCATCGAACATCCTGGCCGCCCCGACAAAGAAGCAATTATTATCACCGAATTGCCTTACCAAACAAACAAGGCAGCGCTAATTGAGAAAATTGCCGAACTTGTCAACGACAAAAGATTAGATGGAATTTCCGACATTCGCGACGAAAGCGATAGAGACGGAATGCGGATCGTCATCGAACTCAAGCGCGACGCCTATCCCCGCGTCGTCCTCAACAACCTCTACAAACAAACACCCCTCCAAGCCAACTTTGGAGCCAATATGTTAGCGCTAGTAAATGGGGAACCCCAACTACTTACGCTCTCCCAATTCCTCAATGTCTTCCTAGACTTCCGCATTGAGACAATTACTCGCCGGACTCAATACGAGCTCCGCAAAGCAGAAGAACGCGACCACCTTCTGCAAGGCTTATTAATTGCCCTAGACAACTTAGATGCAATTATTCACCTAATTCGCGCCGCAGCCGACTCCGCCGCAGCCAAACAAGAATTGATAGATAATTACGGTCTTTCAGAACAGCAATCCGACGCAATTCTGCAAATGCAGTTACGGCGTTTGACAGCATTGGAAGCGCAAAAAATTCAGCAAGAACACGAAGAATTGCGAGCAAAAATCGCCGATTTGGAAGATATCTTAGCGCGTCGGGAACGCATCTTAGAAATTGCCGAATTTGAAGCAGTCGAAATCCAAACCAAAATCGCCACTCCTAGACGCAGTGTGATCGAACACGCCGAAGGAGAAATCGATGAAAGAGATTTAATTGCCAACGAACAAGCAATTATTCTGATCACAGAACAAGGCTACATCAAGCGGATGCCGGTCAGCACTTTCGAGGCCCAAAGTCGCGCTACTCGCGGCAAAGCAGGCGCGAAAATGAAAGAAGACGACGGAGTAGAACATTTCCTTTCCTGCTGCGATCACGATAGCGTTTTGTTCTTCAGCGACAGGGGCGTAGTTTACTCTGTAAAAGCTTATCAAATCCCCGTCTGTTCCCGGACGGCCCGCGGCACTCCCGTGGTGCAACTGCTGCCGATTCCTATAGAAGAAAAAATCACTTCTATGGTGTCAGTCACAGAATTCACCAGCGAAGAATACTTGGTCATGCTGACTCGCGGCGGCTACATCAAGAAAACCGCACTTTCCGCTTTTGGTAACATCCGCACTAATGGATTAATCGCGATTTCTCTAGAAGAAGGCGACCAACTGCGCTGGGTACGGAGAGCAAAAGTTGGTGACAGCATCATCATCGGTACGCGCCAAGGGATGGCAATTCATTTCCGCACTAATCACGAACAGTTGCGCCCAGTCGGCCGCGCGACGCGGGGTGTAAAATCGATGAAATTGCGATCGGGCGATGAGTTGATTAGCATGGACATTTTGCCCAGTTCAATTGTTGCGGAAATTGCTGAACTGGAAACGGAAGATTCGGAATTTGAGGGAGCTAATATTGCTCAATTAGAAACTGGCGAATCGGAATTTGAAGGAGCAGAAATTGCTGAATTGGACACTGAAGATGCGGAAGTGGAAGATGAAGAATTAGAACTGCAAGCCGAGGAAATTGAAGGCGAAGATGTCGAAGAAATTTCGGCAGTTAGCAGCGAAGTTCCTTCAGTGTTGGTAATCACCACCAACGGCTACGGCAAGCGGGTTCCAGTTTCTCAATTCCGCCTACAAAGACGGGCTGGCAAGGGATTGACTGCTACTAAATTTAAGTCGAAAAAGGGTAAGGATCAGGTAGCTGCGCTGCGAATTGTCAACGAAGATGACGAATTGATGATCATTACCAACCGAGGTATTATTATCCGTCAGGCTGTGAGTGCAATTTCTACTCAATCGCGCACAGCAACGGGTGTGCGGGTGCAGCGGTTAGATGAGGATGATTCGATCGTAGCTGTGGCTTTAGTGCCGCCTGCTGGTGAAGAATCGGCCGAAGAATCGGAATCTGAGGAAGTGGCAGAATAGTCATAGGTTAATAGTTTGTAAGGTGCGCGCTGCGTACCTTACTGCTGAATGGTAAAAATGCGATCGCCCCTACTCTGAAGTTTTCCCTCAAAAGTCAAAGATTTTTTCCGGTGAGGTAATGATGAGTCAACTCCAAACCCAACTACTAACTGATACCTGGGTTACAGCGACTTGGGATGAATATATAGAAATTATTAAACAGCCGGAGTACGATCGAGCAAAATGCTACTACTACAACGGACAGTTGAGGATTGAAAGGGCAGCAGTCGGGGCTGATCATGCTGATGACAACGGAATTATCGTCATCTTAATCAATTTATTTGGTATTGCTAAAGGTATAAAAATGAGACTGCTGGTCAACTGTAGCTACGCCAAAACGGGTGTCCGAGGCGCTCAACCTGATGCTTCTTACTACATCGGAGACCGGGTACAAACGGCACCTCGCGGCAGTTCGGTAGTGAATTTGGATAGCGCAGTTTCCCCTGATTTAGCGATTGAAATTGCCGACAGTTCTCTCGTTGACGATTTGGGTACTAAAAGAATGATTTATGAAGAATTAGGAGTGTCTGAATATTGGGTAGTAGACGTACAAAAAGCGCAAGTTATTGCTTTCAAAATAATTGCTAACCGGGGAAGCGAACGGCTGACGGAATCTCAAGTTTTGCCGGGGCTAAAAGTTGCTTTATTAGAGGAAGGTTTGCGCCGCAGTCGCCAGACAGACAATACAGAAGTAGGCAACTGGTTTTTAGAGGAAGTTCGTGAGAATTGTCAATAGTGCGATCGACTGTATTCTTTTTTTTAACTGGAGGCTAGAAACCCGGTTTCTACGAGTTTTGCGAACAGGAACGAGGAATATAGGAAGAAACCGGGTTTCTGAGGTTTGCGTGTGTCCAGGACACGACAATGCCATGCCCGACGCTTGAATCGTTGACAATCGATCCGATAATTGCTATAGCATAATATAATCAAAAAGTTAATAGCAAAAGTCGGTAAAAATGCCTTATTTAACAGCAGCAAACGACATCAAAGCACTCATCGCTAAATTTTCTCAAGCTAAAATTCTGTGGGTGGATACAGAAATCGCTGACTATAAATCCAACCCCAGATTATCTCTGATTCAGGTGTTAGCTGACTCCACAGATTCCACGGGAGATGCCACTTTTCTACTAGATGTCTTGGATCAACCAGAATTGGCAAAAGATTTCATCAACCAAATCATGGTCAATCCAAATATTGAAAAAGTTTTGCACAACGCCAGCTATGACATCAGATTTATGGGCAATGACGACGCTCAAAATGTCACCTGCACATTGCAAATGGCGAGAAAGATTCCAGCTTACATTCTGCCCTTACCTAATCGACAACTCAAAACTTTAATAGAAACACTTTGCGGCATTGCTTATGTAGATAAAACAGAACAAAGCGGCGATTGGGCAAAGCGTCCCCTCACCCAGAAGCAGCTAGAATATGCCAAGATGGACGCGGTTTATTTAGCTGGAGTGCATCGCCGCCTGCTAGAAATCCTTGCCCAATGTTACCCCGAACCGGCAACGGAAAACTTAACTGCATTGGGCGAAAAATATCAGGAAATAGAATCTCGGTGGAAGCCACTAGACTCAGAAATTTCTGAAGTCAAAGAACGATTTAAAGCGGGGATGATGGCGCAAAAGCTTAAAGATAGTTCTTATTTTGAGCTTTCCAGTTCGATAACGATGAAAGTAGATTTTATGACGCTGGCAAGACTGACGCAAACTGAGGGAATTGAGTTAAATTTTCCAGTGACGCTGACGAAAGAAATTCAAAAACAGTTAGGCCAACTCATCGCCGATCCATCTTTAGAAGTTGAGGAGATTGCTAGTAGGCGCTTGAATTCCAACCTACAGCAACGGCGGAAATCTACTAAGAAAGTTGTACCGGAACCGGAGAGTGAGGATTTAACAGCATTGGGGGAAAGGTACAAAGAAATTTTGGCTGAATGGAAGTTGCTGGATTCTGAAGTTGAGCATCTGAAAGAGCGGATTAAAAAAGCAATGTTGGTGCAAAATCAGGAAAATACTCCCCATTTTAACTTATCTAGTTCCTCGATTTTGAAGGTAGATTTTGCTAGCTTAGCAAAACTTGCCCTATCTGTGGGAGTTGAGTTAGATTTTATGGTGACGCTGACTCAATACATCCAAAAGCGGTTAGGGGATGCGCTTAACAAAATTGATGTGCAAATTGAGTATATTACCAGTTGGCGAATGACGGCGAAGACTGTGGAAGATGAAGAGGAAGAAATTCCGTTTTAATTAACGTCAGTTCTGGTTAAGCAGAAGGAGGCAAAACCCAATCAAACCCAAGAGAGTGCTTCTTAGGTTGATGGCAATAGGCAATTAAACCACACAAAACATTCGCACAGAGGCGTTGCTTAATCAGGGTATGAAAAAATAAGTTTAAAATCCAGAAACTGTGTCGAAAATGGTTTCTATGACTTGCCTATTTTGCCTTGCATACCGTAAATCAGCAACGCCTATTTTCCTTTTATTCGGATCTTAATCAAGTCTTGTTCACCGCTGACCTTTTCCATCCACTCGACGGTATTGCCGGAGCAGTCGTTGGTCTCGCGTATGTAGTCTGCTACGGTGACAGAAATGTCAACGAGAGAACCTATTCTTCGCTGCTCAGCGACCGGTCATTTGCTCCAGCTTTTCAGGGTACCGAGACCCTTGCACCGCGATCTTGGAGGCGGCGTCATCGATGTCACGCACATCGTCAGATGTGAGTTCGACGGAGACTGCCCCAATGTTTTCATCCAAGCGATGCAGCTTCGTAGTGCCTGGGATTGGAACAATCCACGGTTTCTGGGCTAGCAGCCAGGCGATCGCGATTTGAGCCGGTGTTGCCTGCTTCCGTTCTGCAATACTACCGAGCAGATCAATCAAGGCTTGATTCGCCTTGAGAGCCTCCGGCGTGAAGCGAGGCAGGGTGCTGCGGAAGTCGGAACTGTCGAAGGTCGCGTTTTCGTCGATCTTGCCGGTGAGGAAGCCTTTTCCCAGCGGGCTGTACGGGACAAGTCCGATGCCAAGTTCCTCAAGGGTCGGTATCACTTCCGCTTCAGGCTTTCTCCACCACAGCGAGTATTCGCTCTGAAGAGCCGTGACTGGCACAACGGCATGGGCGCGCCGAATCGTTTGCACGCCTGCTTCAGAGAGTCCAAAGTGCTTCACCTTACCTTCCTGAATCAGTTCCTTCACTGCTCCTGCCACGTCTTCGATCGGCACGTTCGGATCGACCCGGTGCTGATAGAGAAGGTCGATCGCCTCCACCTTGAGCCGCTTGAGCGAACCCTCCACGGCTTCTTTGATGTGTTCCGGTCGGCTATTGAGTCCGGGTGAACCCTTCATGCCACGAGGATCGGAATTCGGACTGATGTCGAACCCAAATTTAGTAGCAATGACCACTTGCCCGCGGAAGGGAGCGAGGGCTTCACCCACCAACTCTTCGTTTAAGTACGGGCCGTAGACTTCGGCAGTGTCAAAGAATGTTATTCCGCGATCGACGGCGGCCGCCAGAAGAGCGGTCATCTCCTGCGTGTCTTTGGGCGAACCGTAGCCAAAGCTCATTCCCATGCAGCCGAGCCCGATCGCCGAGACTTCCAGATTACTGTTTCCAAGTTTGCGCTTTTGCATTTTTTGAACTCCTGTCTTTGAATTAAAGGTCGAAACTGTCTTACTTCACGCTCAGGGTTGTTATTGCTTGGATGGTTTCATGTTCAGCAAAGTAGGTTTGGAACGTTCAGGGCTTCGGGGGCGCTTCTACACCCGAAAAAACCAGCACTGCGTCTGGCAGACGTGCCCCACGAATCTCGATCGCCGAAACAGATCGGTTCATTTCGGCGAGTTCGGCAGGCGTGAATCGAATGGCTGCCGCGCCGATGTTCTCGATCATGTGCGGCATCTGTGTCGTGCCGGGAATGGGGACGATCCACGGCTTCTGTGCCAAGAGCCACGCCAGCGCGATTTGAGCAGGAGTGGCTTGTTTCCGCTCAGCCCAGGTTTTGACTAATTCCACGATCGCCAGGTTGTGCGGCAGATTTTCGGGCGAGAACCGGGACTCAACGCCGCGAATGTCACCAGGAGCGAACCGCGTCTGGGCGTCAATGGCACCTGTCAGAAAACCCACACCAAGCGGACTCCAAGGAACAAAGCCGATGCCCAGTTCCTGGCAGAGAGGGATTACCTCTTCTTCCGGCCCACGCCACAGCATCGAATATTCGTTCTGAACGGCGCTTACGGGCAACTCGGCATGAGCGCGGCGTAACGTTTTCAGCCCCATCTCGGACAGACCCCAGTGCAGAACCTTGCCTTGCGCCATCAACTCCTTGACTGCGCCGGCGACATCTTCAATTGGAACCTGTGGGTCAACTCGGTGCTGGTAGAGAAGATCGATGCGATCGGTGCGGAGGCGCTTGAGCATACCATCGACTACCCGCTTGATGTGTTCCGGGCGGCTGTTGAGTCCCGGACGGCGCTCACCGGTTTCTTGATCGATGTTCCAGCCGAACTTGGTTGCGATCGCGACCCGATCTCGGAACGGAGCCACGCCTTCGCCCAAGATTCGTTCCACCTCATGCGGCCCGTAAGCCTCCGCCGCGTCGTAAAAGGTGACGCCCCGGTCAAAGGCTGTCCGAATGATGTTGAACATCTCAGACCGGGTGGGGATGGTCTGTTGATAGGTGCGGCTCATGTTTTGGACGCCAATGCCAACGGCAGAGACTTCCAGGGTACCAAGCTTGCGGCGTCCCTCAATCGTGGGCGACGACTCTCCGTCAGCGGGGCGATCCGCCGGACCAGACTGTGCACTGGCGGACATACGACTCAATAACGAGGCTGCGGCTAAGCCTACCCCTGCACCAAGAAATGTGCGGCGACCAGGCAGCGCGGGGCCGTGTTTTCCATTTCGACCTTTTCGGTTTTGCATGATTTTTCCTTTAAGGGCAATTACGGTCAAGATTCCACCGTAGGCAAGGTAGGAGGGCCAGAGATGGAGAAGTTACGCCCCGATCGCCGTTTCGGGTGGCACTTTGATTTCGAGCGCTGCTGCGAAGCGCAGATCGCAAAAACCCCGTCGCTGAATGCCTCCAAACGGTTAGTATCCACACTCACCTCCTCTGCGAGTAACGATTGCCAAATTTGCGCTTCTGTATGGTTGCTCCTTCTAGAATCTGCCTCAATTATTCAGATTTGAGAGATGCCATATCGATGCAGAAGCGGTACTTCACGTCAGATTTGAGCAGGCGATCGTAGGCTTCGTTGACCTTCTGGATGGGGATAACTTCAACATCCGCAGTGATATTATGTTCGCCACAAAAGTCCAGCATTTCCTGGGTTTCCGCAATGCCGCCGATGTTAGAGCCGGAGAGACTGCGCCGCCCCATAATCAGGCTGAATGCCGCAACCTCCAGAGGATTCTCCGGTGCGCCAACCAGAGTGATGTTACCGTCGAGGCGGAGCAGGTTGAGATAGGCGTTGATGTCGTGCTTGGCGGAAACGGTATCAAGGATGAAATCGAAGCTACCAGCGTGCTTTTGCATTTCGTCGGCATTGCTGGAGACCACGACCTCGTGGGCACCGAGGCGGAGCGCATCTTCCGTCTTACCGGGCGAGGTGGTGAAGACGACGACATGAGCGCCGAAGGCACGAGCAAACTTCACGCCCATGTGTCCCAATCCTCCCAGACCGACCACGCCAACTTTCTTGCCCTCGGTGACACCCCAGTGGCGCAGGGGCGAGTAGGTGGTGATCCCGGCGCAGAGGAGCGGCGCAACCCCAGCGAGATCGAGGTTATCTGGAACGCGCAGAACGAAGCGTTCATCGACGACGACGCTATCAGAGTAGCCACCATAGGTGACGGTCGCAGTCTTGTGCTTGTCTGGGGAGTTGTAGGTGAGGGTCAGGTTCGGGCAGAACTGTTCAAGATTAGCTTTGCACTGGGGACAGGTTCCATCCGAATCAACCATGCAGCCAACTCCTGCCAGATCGCCTGGCTTGTACTTCGTCACTGCCGGGCCAACCTGGGTGATACGTCCCACCATTTCATGACCGGGAACGATCGGGTAGACCGTGCCACCGCCCCATTCGTTTCGCACCATGTGAAGATCGGAATGGCAGATGCCACAGAAGAGGATTTCGATCTGAACGTCATGTTCGGTTAGGTCGCGCCGTGCGATCGTGTCAGAGGCTAATGGTGATGTTGCACTAGCTGCGGAATAAGCTTTGGCGTTGTACATGAATTGATGCTCCTATTGATTTACATTTGGTGTCTGCTACTGCTGTCGCTGACCTGCGATATGACTAATCGCCCTTGGCGCTGAAGGTAGCGATCGCGACAATGCTTTGTTGTCGTGCGTTTAATGTCGTGCGTTTAGGGTTCGATCGCGTTAGCGGCGATCACTGCACCGTTTGGCCGCCATCGATGACCATAGCGTGGCCGATCATGAAGGCAGCCGCATCGGAGCACAGCCAGATGACGGCCGCAGCGATCTCTTCGGGCGTGCCCATCCGTCCGACCGGCTCCTCTGCAATGACCTTCGCACGCCCCTCGTCCGTGTCGCCGGTGAAGCGACCCATCATCGGGGTGTCGATGTAGCCGGGACAGACAGCGTTGACGCGGATGTTCTGCGCGGCGTAGTCGAGGGCCGTTGCCTTGGTCAGTCCGATCACGCCATGTTTTGCGGCGGTGTACGCGGGGCTGCCCTTGATACCGATGATTCCCGCGCCGGAGGATGTGTTAACGATCGCGCCGCGTCCCTGCTTTAGAATCAGCGGGATCTCGTGCTTCATGCACAGGAAAACGCCACGGAGGTTGATGTCGATAATCCGGTTCCACTCCTCCTCCTCGTACTCTGCGGTCGGAGCCGCCTTCCTCGGCTCGATGCCCGCGTTGTTGAAGGCAAAGTCCAGCCGCCCGAAGGCCTCAACGGTCTTGTCCAGGGCCGCCTTCACCTCCTCGGTTCGCGTTACATCGCACCTGACGGCGATCGCCCGACCGCCCAGTTCTTCGATCGTGCGTGCCGTTTCTTGATTGCCCTGTTCTGAAACATCAGCAGCCACCACGCTGGCACCCTCACGGGCAAACGCCAGCGCCGTAGCTCGACCAATGCCACTCGCTGCTCCGGTGACGAAAACGACTTTGCCGATAAAGTTTCCATTCGATTGTGTTGACATATTTTTCTCCTCCTAGTTGCTCGCTTACTTGTTGAGGTGCTGATTGAAAAAGGACGCAAGCTTGTCCCACGGGATAAGGTTCACCCGATCGTACAAATCGACGTGCCCGGCCCCTGGAAGAATGTAAAGTTCCTTTGGTTCGGCTGCGCGCTTGTAAGCATCTTCACTGAACTCTCTGGAGTGTGCATCTGCACCCGTGATGAAGAACATAGGACGAGGCGAAATCGTCTCAATGTCATCAAACGGGTAAAAGTTCATGAATTTAACGTTACTGGTAAGCGTCGGGTGGGTTGTCAGTTTCGGCGACGAACCTTTGGGAGTGTATTCGCCCCTGGGAGTGCGGTAGAAGTCATAGAACTCACGCTCAATAGCAGTGGACTTCTCATTCAGTTCATGTACAGTCCCGCTTGTGTATTTGGTCTCGCCGCCCGTGAACTCCGCATAGCGTTGCTCGGCCGCCTCTGCGATGACTTTCTTTCTCTGTTCGAGGGTCGTAGAATGCCTCAGCCCGTTACGATTGGCCGCACCCATGTCGTACATACTGACCGTCGCAATGGCCTTCATGCGCGGGTCGATCTTGGCGGCGCTGATGACGAAGCTGCCGCTGCCGCAAATCCCAAGAACGCCAATCCGTTCTCTGCCAACGAATGGTCGGGTGCCCAGAAAATCCACCGCAGCACTGAAATCCTCGGCATAAATATCCGGCGCAACAACGTTGCGGGTCTGCCCCTCACTCTCGCCCCAGAAGGACAAATCGAGGGACAAGGTGACGAATCCCTGTTCAGCCAGTTTTTGGGCGTACAGATTCGAGCTTTGTTCTTTGACTGCGCCCATTGGATGCCCGACAATAATTGCCGGATTCTTAGCATTCTGATTCAAGGTTTTGGGAATGAAGAGATTTCCGGCAACCTTCATGTTGTATTGGTTTTTGAACGTAACCTTCTGCATAGTCACCTTGTCACTCTTATAGAAGTTGTCCGCCCCCTCGACTACAACAGACTGCTGCACGGGTGCTTGGGATATCTTAGAGGCGCGCGTTTTGTCGATCGCAACTGCTGCTGTCGTCGCACCGATTGCACTTATCAAGAGGGTTAGTATCAGGTGTTTCATTAGAGTTCTCCAAATGTGTGGATTGGTTAGCTGTTGTAGAGGATGGATACTCCTATCGATTTACATTGAGTGTCCGGTATTGCTCGTCACTGACCTGTTCCAGCCAGTCCACGACCTTGCCGTTGAGTTGTTCGTGAAGGGCGATATGCGTCATGGCTGTAGTGGCTGTAGCTCCGTGCCAGTGCTTCACTCCCGGCGGAATCGAAACCACATCACCGGGTCTGATTTCCTGAATTTGTCCACCCCATTGCTGGACATAGCCAACCCCAGCCGTCACGATGAGCGTTTGTCCTAATGGGTGGGTATGCCACGCAGTTCGCGCTCCAGGCTCAAAGGTGACACTGGCACTACCCGTGCGGGCTGGACTTTGGGCTGAGAATAGGGGGTCAATGCGGACGGAACCTGTAAAGTTTTCGGCAGGCCCTCTGGTGGAAGGCTGCGAACCGTTTCGTCTAACCTCTACAAGTTGTGTGTTATTGCTGGATGGGGCTTGTGTTTGTACCACAGGAGAGAAGCCCAAAGCAAGCAGAGAAGATGACACGATCGCGATCGCAAGCAGTTTCATTTTTATCTCCTTTGACGTTTCTACTAAATTCGCTCGATTGTCACTTCTACAGAACCAGGGACATTAAATGCTTCTACGCCAGCATCGATCTTGCCGATCGTGATGATGCCTGGGTCAGGGATTTCCTGTCCGTCGCGGCGATAATAAATAGCCACATCAGAACTGGGAGACCAGTAAATGATGTCTCCAACTTCATAGGTTTTGGTTCGCTCTCCCTCCTGGGAAATCGCTCTCGGCAGGTGGGCAAACTTTTCTCTGCCAAACAAATCGTTCATCGTCAGCGTTAACGGCAGCAGGGAAATAAAATCTCGTGTGGTTGGGTTGTCGATTAACGTGGCTGTAACGATTTTGTCTCCGACTTTGATGTTGATCTGCATACTGTTTGCCTGCTGGGTTGATATTTCAGTCGGCATCTGCGACGAGGCGTTGCTAGGCATACTGTTATCGGTATGGCAGGCTGAGTAACTTAGGGACATCACCAAAGCGATCGCTAGAATCAGCATTCTCCTGCCGCAGTTTCTTCGCTGCATGACAAACCATTTCAGATGTATCAAGATCCTCTTCATGAGTTTTCTCTTGAATAAAAATCCAGACTCTTGCGGGAAGCCTGAATGCCATTTCATTGCTTTAACCTCATTCTAGAAATCTTGAAAGGCAAGCAATAGGATGATTGTCTAGAATGGTTGTACAATCCTGCAAACTTGCACTGATTTCTATTCAAGCCACGCTAGATTCTTATACAGGCTTAGCTGCCAAACCCTTGTCTTTACCTTGATGTGTCTATAAATCTATCTGAACAGGCATAAGAAATGAACGCTGCAAAAACGAGTGAAAAGTCCGGTAGAGCCTTGATGAATGACTTTCAGACAAAGCGCGAGGCAGACCGATCGCAAGCCAACCGAGAGGAACTAACGGAGCGAATTGCCCAAGCGATTCGTCAAGATGGAGCGATCGAACCGCTGAAAGGATTGCACTTCTACCGCTCCTCTTCCCCTGGGGAATGCTTTCATAGTGTCTCTATTCCTGCCTTTTGTGCGATCGCTCAGGGCTGCAAAGAAGTGCTTTTGGGCTGCGATCGCTATCAGTACGATCCGATGCACTATCTGTTGGGGACGGTCGAACTGCCGATTGCCAGTCGCATTTTAGAAGCAACCCAGGAAAAACCGTACCTGGGTCTTCGTTTCGATCTTGACCCTACCCTAGTTGGCTCAGCCATGGTTGAGGCAGGCTATCCCTCTGCACAACGGGGTGCCAGTGTCAAAGCGATCGATGTCAGTCCGTTAGATGCAAATCTGTTAGATGCTGTCGTGCGGCTCGTCAGGCTGCTCGATTCCCCTGCTGAAGCGTATATGCTTGCACCCCTGATTAAGCGGGAGATTATCTATCGGCTCCTCATGGGAGAACAAGGTGGCCGACTCTGTCATATTGCAGTTTTGGGTGGCTACACTCACCAAATTGCTAGAGCAGTCGATCGACTTCGTAAAGACTTTAACCAGCCGCTTCGGATTGAAAGCATCGCACGAGAGCTGGGAATGAGTGTATCGAGCTTCCACCATCACTTCAAGTCTGTCACTGCCATGAGTCCCTTGCAGTTCCAGAAGCAACTGCGACTGCAGGAAGCTCGCCGTCTGATGTTGGGGCAAAACCTTGACGCTACCAGTGCTGCCTACCGTGTGGGTTATGACGATTCTTCGCACTTCAACCGAGAGTACAAGCGACTCTTTGGTATACCGCCGATGCGCGATATGGAGCGGCTGCGAGAAGCTGCTAGGGAGATTGCGAGTTCAACTTGACATCCTCAAGATGCCCTAATCTTGCTATAAATCGCTAAAACGCAGTTATAGTTCCCGCAATCGTATAGATAGAAAATCATCTTGCGATCGCTCTGTTAATAATTTCCATAAACTGATGCAGTAAAGCAGTCAACTCTCAGCAAACTCTCCGGCGTGGAATCGATCGCGCTTTAAATAAAAATATTTAACCAAGGTGGGCAAATAATGCCCACCCTCCCTAATTCCTACTTCCCTACCGTGAAATACTCATTCTTAGCATACACGCTAATAATGCAGTCTCCCACTTCAAAAAACATCCCCTCTTGCTCATCTTTAGAAAATTGCAAGTTGCCGTATTTAGAATTAATTTCCTCAGCAGTCGCCGCTTTTGCCTCCATTTCATCCGGGATAAGTCCGGTAGAACCGATATAGAAAACCAGCGGTGAAACTTTTTCCCTGTACACTTTTTCAGCATAAGCTTCCAGTAGCTCATTCGCATTAGCTAAAGCAGCGACAAACTCCTCTCGCTTGACATCTTCTCCCTGCCATTTCGCTTGCAAAAGGCGCAGCAAACTATCTGCACCAACTTTGGCTAAAGTAGTGCTAACAATTCCGTTATCCTCCAACCCCAAAAACTCATCGAAAATCAGTTTCATCAAGTCGTCAACTTTGGTGATTTTTGTTCTGGATGACAGCGTTTTGTGGGCGAAGACAACAGGCTCATCTAACGTGATGTCAAATGTCGGTTTTGCTAGCTTTTCGCCCGTGTTTTGGTGGTAAACTTCATAAAGGCGATCGAGAAATTTGTTGGCAGAGTGCAATTTGCCGAAGTTGAGGATGTTTTTGCTGCCGATGTCGATTTTGTAGCTGACTCGCGAATCTACTGAACCGTTGGCGATCGCACTTTTTAAATCTGTGTATTCCGTCGTCGTCGGAAAGTTGATGTAAAGGCTTTTTGACAGATAATGCTGTTTCAATTCTTCCAATTGTTCCGCAGTGTAAGCCTCGGATTCCTCCTTCAAATGAGCCGAGAGAATGCTAGAGAGAATTTTGATTTTTGCGAGTTCCTCAAACACTCCGTCAAGGCTGCTGTAACGCCCGTAAAAAGGCACTAGAGGCAAAGTCTCTAACTTAATATCGTACTCTGAACGGAAGTCAAATTCTTGCACAGGCGAACCGTCTTTTTCAAGGATACCGCATTTGTTGAGCAAATTAAACACTGGTTTGCTGCTGATTTTGGTTCGCAGCGACTTAATATTAACTTCGCCGTCGCTGACAATGGTATAATTGTTGAAAGTATTGAGGTCTGTAACTAGAATTCCCGCCACTTCTGCGATTAAAGTTCCATCCTCAACTTTTACCAGCTTAGCTTTTCGGGTAATCAGCATATTGATGGTAGCGGTATTTTGATTGATGGCAAATGAACCCATTTGCACGTATTCGCCACCATCTAAGAATTCTGTTTTCAGCCAAGGCTTGACAAGGTTGCCGTTTTCGTCTCGCTTTCCCTCAATTCGCTTCAAACCTTTTCGCTGATAATTTTCTTGCAAGTGTTTCAAGTTGATGATGATGCTGTTGCTGTTTTCCTCCAATATCTTGATTAACTCCAGCAGGGAAATTTTATCGCTGACTTTTACCCGATCGCCAATTTCATGATTTGTCAACACATCAGGCGCAAAAACAGCCTGTTCCAAATCTTCCGTAAACTCGGCTATTTGGGCATTTGTCAAAGCTTTAGCGTGTTTTTCGGTCAAAGTAGCGTCGAAGGTGCTCGCCAGCGCATACTTAGCCGTATTTAAATTGCCGTCAGCGAGGTTAGCTTTCGCAAAAGCAAACACCGACTCATCAGTTTGAGCAACGGGAACATCTAGTTTGTCATACTCATCTTTGGCGACTTTCTGATATTTGTAAAAAAGTCCCCGATCGTCTGCTTTCAGCCCGCAGATTTTCAGCGTGCTCGATGAACCGTTGATTTTCTTGCCACTTTTGGAAACAAAAACTTGATAATCATATTCCTTAATTAACGGTTCTTCCAGCGGCGGTGCAACGGAACTACCTAACAGTTTTGTGCTATCGTAAAGAGCATCATAAACCATTTTGACTTCGCCAGCGCGGATGCAATTTCCCGATAATGTGTTGGCGATTTTGGAGAGAAGTTTGAAGTCAGCAGAGGCATAGGATATCGTGTTGGCAAACACATCCATGTCTTTGAGTTCTTCGCAAATTTCCCCTAGTTTTGCAGATTCCGAATTGGGACTGGGGTCATTTGCATAGCCGTCTGTGTGCAAATTGATCGCTGTCATTTCTCCCGCTTTAACCAGAGATTTAGCGATTTGCATCGACTGCGATATGCAGGTACTGCCAGCCGTGTGGATTTTTTGAATTTCTTTGATGTATTGAGAGTCAAGCTTCAGCACTTCTTGAATGGGAATTCGCTGGAAATGACAAATTACGTCCCCATTGCCAGCATAGGAAATCAAGCTGACAATTAGCTGGTAATTGTTGTATTCGTCTAAGGTCAAAAGCTTGATTAGGGTTTCTTTCAGTGGTTTTAAGTCATAATACATTGAGCCGGAACGGTCAATGATGATGATGCTGTGAGCGACGGATTTTTCTGGGATATCACCGGGCTTTCTTTCTAAATTAATGCGATCGACTAAATAGAATGCCTTTGCGTTTCCGGCAAAATTGTAGAGGGTAAACTTGGTGCGAGTATTGGAGGCTGCTTGGCTGCTGGAACTTTTGACTTGAGATGATTGTTTTGCTTGCCGTGCCATAGTTTTCACCTATGTTGATTTTTTCCTCAACTTTATCATGACACGCGCTTCTGTGGATGTCAAGGCCTGTGTGGAAAATTATCTGCGAAGCTGAATAAGCATTAATATTTAGCGCTGCGGTGCCAGGGAAAACTGCGGCGGTAAGGTAAAGGTGGGCTTTTTTGGCAAAAGTAGTGGATCTGCGTAAATATTTAGTAAAGATTTAGTAAATCATGCTTTATTTAGAAAATCCGCTGCTCAAACTTTATCTAAATCTAATCGGATGGGTGACGTTGGGATTTTTTCTCGGCCGCCTGCTACCGAGAAGCTATTCTACATATTTAGCCAAGTTTCTTTTCTTCTTTGGCACGCCATTGAGCATTGTTGGTTTCATCCGTAGCGCCAATTTGTCTGGCGCTATTTGGATGGCGCCGCTGACAGCTTGGGCGGCAATTCTAGCAGGTGGAGGACTCGCTGGGATTTTGATAGTTTTCGGTGTCGGCGACGAACGTTTCAAGACTCTTCATCCGATCGCCCAAAATACCTCTGAACACACCAGCGCTTGGAGTTTGCCCACTCAAGGCAGCTTCTTATTGGCAACGATGGTGGGTAATACGGGTTTTTTAGGCATTCCCGTCACCTTGTCCTTATTAGGCTCGGAACACTTTGCCTGGGCGTTATTTTATGACTTGCTAGGCACTACCATGGGACTCAATATACTGGGAGTTGCTATTGCTTCTCACTGCGGTAAAAGCGATCGCCCTCAGAGTTGGTTAACACCCCTGCAGGCAATTTTTATGAATCCGGCACTGTGGGCTTTTGGTTTAGGATTTGTCTCGCGAAGCTTACCGCTGTCGGCACCAATCGAAGAATTGTTAACAACAGGTGCTTGGACTATAATTACTTTAGCTTTAATTACGATCGGGATGCAGTTGAGCAAGTTGAATTCCTTGCACAACCTCAAACAAGTTTTGGCTTGTCTGGCGATTAAAATGCTGTTAATTCCCTTGGTAATTGGCACGGGATTAACGTTTTTGGGGATCGCGGGCGCGCCGCGACTTGTGCTAGTGCTGCAAATGGCAATGCCTCCTGCTTTTGGTACTACATTGCTGGCAGAAGCTTTCAATCTCGATCGCGAATTAGCCGTAACTGCGATCGGCATCGGCTGCGTTAGTTTATTATTCACGATTCCCCTATGGATGAGGCTATTTAATTTTTAATAAAAATAGGTCTGCTTCACTTTGAAAAATACTTAATTTAAGTGATCCCCATCACAAATATTGATGGTTAATGTCATATTAATTTAATAATTACTGGACTGGGAAACTGTATTGGCTTCTGTTAATGTGGAAATAGCCTGCGGAGGAAGGGAAGAATAAAAGTATGGCAAGTATAAATTTTACATTGACAGGTTATCAAATTTTCGATCGCATTTACTCAGGAACTCGCACCCTAGTTTATCGAGCTTTCCGCACGGGCGATAAACAGCCCGTCGCCATCAAAGTCTTGCAGAACGAGTATCCCAGCTTCAGCGAACTGGTGCAATTTCGCAATCAGTACACGATCGCCAAAAACCTCAACTTGCCCGGAATCATCGAAACCTACAGCTTGGAAACCTACCAAAACAGCTATGCGTTGGTAATGGAAGACTTTGGGGGAATTTCTCTGGACGAATGGACGGAAAAACGGGAAACTGCGCCGACTCTGAGCGAGTTTTTGTCAGTGGCGATCGACCTGAGCAATATATTAGATATACTTTACCGCCACCGGATAATTCACAAAGACATTAAACCAGCCAATATTTTAATTCATCCCCAAACAAAACAAGTCAAACTCATTGACTTTAGTATTGCATCTTTGCTACCAAGGGAAACTCAAACCCTGATGAATCCTAACGTGCTGGAAGGGACACTCGGCTATTTGTCTCCCGAACAAACGGGAAGGATGAATCGGGGGATTGACTACCGGACAGACTTTTACTCTTTGGGCGTGACTTTTTACGAATTGCTGGCGGGACAATTGCCGTTTCAATCCAATGATGCGATGGAATTGGTACACTGTCATATTGCCAAGCAACCGCCATCACTGCATGAAATCAATCCCGAAATCCCGCCGATACTGTCGGAGATTGTCAGCAAATTAATGGCAAAGAATGCCGAAGGCCGCTATCAGAGTGCGTTGGGGCTGAAATTAGATTTAGAATTTTGTTTGAAGCAACTTGAAGAAAACGGTAGGATAGAGAGTTTTGCGATCGCGCAGAGGGATGTGGGCGATCGATTCATGATACCCGAAAAACTTTATGGTCGCGAAATTGAAGTCGAAACCCTACTCCAAGCCTTTGATCGCGCCAGTAGTGGCACAACTGAAATGATGCTAGTAGCTGGTTTTTCTGGGATTGGGAAAACTGCAATTGTAAATGAAGTTCAAAAACCAATTGCTCGCCAGCGCGGCTATTTCATCAAAGGCAAATTCGACCAATTTAACAGCAACATTCCTTTCTCAGCTTTTGTCCAAGCATTTCGAGATTTAATGGGACAATTGTTGAGCGCAAGTGACCAGGAGTTGAAAAATTGGCAAACTCAAATATTGCAAGCAGTGGGCGATAACGGACAAGTCATTATTGAAGTAATTCCCGAACTCGAAAAAATTATTGGGGCACAACCGCCCGCACTCGAATTATCAGGAACTGCGGCCCAAAATCGGTTTGATTTGCTCTTTCAAAATTTTATTCGCGTGTTCACCAAACCAGAACATCCCCTGGTGATGTTTTTGGATGACTTGCAGTGGGCTGATTCCGCCTCGCTGCGGTTAATGCAACTGCTGGTTTCCGAGTCAGCAACCGACTATTTATTAGTAATTGGTGCCTACCGAGATAATGAAGTATTGGCAGCACATCCGTTGATGCTGACACTGGATGCAATGGTCAAAGGTGGGGCAATGGTGAATACTCTGACGCTGGAACCGTTGAGTTCAACAAGTCTAAATCATTTGGTTGCTGATACGCTCAATTGCGATCCATCTTGGGCAAGACCTTTGGCTGATTTGGTGGCACAAAAAACCAAAAAAAATCCCTTTTTTGCAACGCAGTTTCTCAAAGCACTGCATCAGGATGGGCTGATTGAGTTTGACCAGGTTGCTGGTTATTGGCAGTGCGATATTGTGCGAGTTCGGGAGGCAGCGCTGACGGATGATGTGGTCGAGTTTATGGCGTTGCAGTTGCAAAAACTGCCGCCAGGAACTCAGAATGTGTTGAAGTTGGCTGCTTGTGTGGGGAATCAGTTTGATTTGGGGACTTTGGCAGTTGTCTCCCAGCAATTGGAAACGGAAACGGCGGCGGATTTGTGGAAGGCTTTGCAAGAGGGGTTAATCCTGCCTGAAAGTGAAATATACAAGTTTTATATCGGGCGAGAAAGACGGGAGGAGACCGAAAATTCGGAGGTGGTAAATTACAAGTTTTTGCACGATCGCGTTCAGCAAGCCGCCTATTCTTTAATTCCCGAACAAGAGCGATCGCGTGTTCACTATCAGATCGGACAATTACTGATCCAGCAAATTTCACCGGCAGCTATAGAAGAGCAAATTTTTTCAGTAGTCAATCAGTTGAATTATGGTATTGCGCTGATTGAAGACCAAACAGAACGCGACCATCTGGCACAACTCAACCTCACGGCTTGCCGCAAAGCCAGAGGCGCTACTGCTTATCAAGCTGCTCGCGAGTATGCTGCGATCGGGCTAAATTTGCTTGGAGAGAGGGCTTGGCAACGACAGTACGAGATGACCTTGAACTTGCACGAAATAGCCGCCGAAGTGGCTTCACTCTGTGGCGAATTTGACCAGATGAATCAGTGGATTGACACTGTGATTCATCATACCAGAACTCCCCTAGAGCGGGTGAACGTTTACATCGTCAAAATTCAGGCATTATCGTCCCAGAACAAGTTTTTAGAAGCAATTGCTATCGGTTTGTTGAGTCTCAAAGAATTAGGAGTTGAATTGCCCGATAGCCCTACCTCAGAAGATATTCAGCAAGCAGTGCAGGAAATTAATAGCTCGATCGGCGATCGACCCATTGAAGAGTTATTTGATCTGCCAGCGATGGTGGATACCCAAAAGCTGGCCGCGATGCAAGTGGCGGCAACTATGGCGACAGCTTGTTATCTGGGTGGTTCGTCTTTGTTTGCGCTGGTGACTGCCTTACAGGTAAATTTATCTATCCAATATGGCAACAGTCGTACTTCAGCTTATAGCTATAGTTGTTATGGGATGATTCTCAACAACTTTCTACAAGATGTGACGGTAGCCGATCAATTTGGCCGATTAGCTTATCGTCTTGCCAGTGGCGCGGATGCCAAAAATATTCGCTCTGCAACTTTTGCTGCACTCGGACTCTGTTTGCACCATCGTAAATCGCATTTGCGGGAAACCCTCCCCATTCTTGAGGCAGGCTATCAAGCCGGATTAGAAACAGGCAATCTAGAGTTTGTCGGGTATGATTTGTATACTTTTTGTCTAAATGCCTACTGCTGCGGTCAACCTTTGGCAGAACTTGAGCCCCAAATTCGGGCATACCGCCAGCAATTACTCGACCTCAACCAACTAACGACGGCAAATTATTGTTCGGTTTTTTGGGAAACAACGCTGTTTTTATTGGGTAATCCAAACAACTTGGAGATTTCCTTTGAACAGAAAGGCTATGACGAGAAGCTGATTTCTCAGTCGCTTGCCTCTAACGATTTTTACCGACTCTGCATCTTCTATCTGTACAAGGCGACGTTGAGATTCCTGCTGGGAGACATTGCTTGGGCCTGCGTAGATCTCGATCAAGCAAGACAGTATATAGCGGGAAGCGTAGGAAGTATTTCCGAAGCTGGTTTATATTTCTATGACTCACTCATAGCCCTTGCCACTCCTGAGTCCGAGACGGAGTTAGAAACGCAGTTGCAACGAGTTCAGGAAAATCAAACTTCGTTGCAGCATTGGGCACAACACGCCCCCATGAATTATTTGCATAAGTGGCAGTTGGTAGAAGCAGAGAAATACCGAGTTGCCAAACAGAGGGCAGAAGCTATTGAAATGTACGATCGCGCCATTTCTGGAGCGAAAGAAAACGAATACATCCAAGAAGAAGCCCTCGCTAACGAACTAGCAGCTAAATTCTACCTCGACTGGGGCAAAGAAAAAGTGGCGCAAGCTTATATGCAAGAAGCCTACTACTGTTATGCTCGCTGGGGTGCGAAAGCCAAAATCGATGACTTAGAAAAACGCTATCCCCAACTTCTTGCTCCCATATTGCAGGCAAGAGAAAATCGTTTTGGAATTAGCGAAACTCGCCTCCACACAATCAATAAATCGTCAGTTTTACATCAAACCTGGCACACAACTCTATCTAGCAGTAACAGTATTTACGAAGCCGTCGATTTCGCGACTATTCTCAAAGCCTCCCAAACTCTATCGAGTGAAATTCAATTAGAAAAATTACTGGCTGCACTGATGTGTGTGGTGATGGAAAATGCCGGGGCAAAAAAAGCAGTTCTCCTGTTGCTTAAGGATGGGAATCTCGCGATCGAAGCTGTGGCCTCTTTCCATCGAGATGTCATCTCAATATCTGTACCGCTGTCAGCCAGCGACGAGGTTCCCGCTGCTGTGGTCAACTATGTTAAGCGGACTTGGAAAACTGTAGTTTTGGATAATGCAGCAGTACAAAGCGATTTTATTGCCGATCCTTATTTGATGCAGGAAAATCCCAAAAGTGTGCTGTGCGCGCCAATTTTAAATCAGGGTAAATTAATCGGGTTGCTATATCTAGAAAATAACTTGACAATTGGTGCATTTACACACGATCGCATTGGAGTCATCCAACTTTTCTGCGCCCAAGCGGCTATCTCTCTAGAAAATGCCCGCTTGTACCAACAATCTCAAGCTTATGCACAACAATTAGAGCGATCGCTCCTCGATTTGCAGCAAGCACAGTTACAGATCGTGCAAAGCGAAAAAATGTCCGCCTTGGGCAATCTAGTCACAGGAATAGCCCACGAAATCAATAATCCTGTCGGCTTTATTAGCGGCAATATTGAGGAAGCAACCACCACGATCAAAGATCTGATTTCCCACTTAAAATTATACCAAGAAAAACTGCCAAATCCCGGGGAGGAAATCGAAGAAGATGCTGAGGATATGGATTTAGAGTATGCCTTAGAAGATTTGCCAAAGATGCTGTTGTCGATGAAAGTGGGATGCGATCGCATTCGCGGCATTAGCACCAGCCTCCGCACCTTCTCCAGAGCCGATAAAGACTACAAAGTTCCCTTTAATATCCATGAGGGCATTGACAGCACCATCTTAATTTTGAAACACCGGCTGAAGGCTAACGAACACCATCCCGCGATCGAAGTCGTCACAGACTACGGCAATCTCCCGCAAATCGAATGCTTTCCCGGTCAACTGAACCAAGTCTTTATGAACCTGCTTGCTAACGCGATTGATGCCTTAGAAGAATCAAACCAAGGACGCAGTTTCGAGGCGATTAAAGCAAATTCCTACTGTATCACAATTCGTACCAGCCTGTTGGGCGATCGGCACATCAAAATTCAGATTGCCGATAACGGTGCGGGCATGACTGAAGCCGTGAAAAAGCGGATTTTTGACCATCTGTTCACAACGAAGGCAGTAGGAAAAGGTACCGGGTTAGGATTGGCGATCGCCCGCCAGATTGTAGTCGAAATCCACGGTGGAACAATTAATGTCAATTCTATTTTGGGGGGAGGGAGTGAATTTGAGATAGTGTTACCTGTTACTGAATAAAAGTTAACTGTTGACTGTTGACTGTTAACTGTTAACTGTTGACTGTTGACTGTTGACTGTTGACTGTTGACTGATGACTAATGACTAATGACTAATGACTAATGACTAATGACTAATGACTAATCGGGCATTATACCAGCCCCGATCGGAATTGCGGACACGGGCAAAACTTCCAGCGCCCCTTCGCCAGATTGCCAAAATCTCAATTATGCTAACCTAGGCAAGCAGCAATCCCTTGTCATGAAGGCGATTAACATAATTTCAAACAATTTATTTGATTTAGGAGCGGTGTATCCCGTATGGCAAATCTGATCGGCACAGACAGCAACGACTTTATTCTAGGAACTCCGCTGAGCGATCGAATTCGCGCCTTAGATGGCGATGACACGCCCCTGGGTGCGGGAGGAGATGACACCCTAGAGGGCGACGGCGGCAACGACCAGCTTCTTGGAGGTGACGGAGCAGATTCGCTGATTGGCGGTGAAGGAAATGACGAACTTATTGGCAACCAAGGCCGCGATTTTGCTTCCGGCGGAAACGGCGACGACTCGATTCGTGGCGGTTTAGGCAACGACATCCTCGAAGGCAACGACGGGATAGACAGCGTGTTGGGAGATGCAGGGGACGACTTAGTTTTTGGCAACGGAGGCTTTGATGTAATTGCCGGCGGTACTGGCAACGACACCCTCACAGGGAATGACGGCGACGATTCCGTGTTCGGCAATGCTGATGACGACTTTCTCTACGGGAATGCGGGGAACGATTCTCTCAACGGCGGCAGTGGTAGAGATCAAATGTTGGGCGCTGAGGGCAACGATTATTTGACCGGCGGCGACGGCGACGACACTTTGTACGGCAATGCCGACAACGATTCGCTCTTCGGAGATGCTGGTAATGACCAGATATTCGGCGGCAAGGCTGACGATACAGTTTTTGGCGGCACCGGTTCCGATACCCTTCGCGGCGATGAAGCCGACGACTCGGTACTGGGAGAAGAAGGTAATGACTTTCTGTTTGGTGGCAAAGGTAATGATGGTATCGACGGTGGTTTTGGCGATGACTCCTTGGCTGGAGGTATCGGCGACGATACAATTTTGGGCGGTTTCGGCAATGACAATTTATTTGGAGCAGAGGGTAATGATTCTTTAATCGGAGGCGAGGGTTCGGATACTCTGACTGGCGGCAGCGGCAGCGATGTTTTTGGATTGGGAGCCGGGCCTGGCAGTCTGGCTTTAATTACTGATTACAATGACACAGAGGATTTCTTTGGACTGCCGAGCAATTTATCTTTCGCTCAACTGCTAGTTACCCAAGGCAACGGTGCAAATGTCAGGGATACAGTAATTACGACACTCGACGGCAAGCTTTTAGCAATTTTGATCGACACTCCGGCGGCGCTGATCGAAGCGAATGATTTTATCGCTGTGACTGGGACGGCTACTCCCAGGCCAACCACCATTACCACTACAACTACAACTACAGTTACAAGCACAATTACAGATCCAGCTCAACCTCAAACTTCAACTACAGAATCACTTCCAACTCCGCCTCCAACTCCCACGGAAGCAACGACTCCAACTCCCACGGAAGCTCCGGCTCCAACTTCCACGGAAGAAGCGACGCCGACTCTCACGGAAGCACCGACTCCGACTCCGACGCCGACTCCCACAGCAGCACCGACGCCGACTCCCACAGCAGCACCAACTCCGACTCCCACAGCAGCACCAACTCCGACTCCCACAGCAGCACCAACTCCGACTCCGACGCCGACTGCTACGAGGATTCCTATTCCGCCGACTGTTAGCGTGCCTGATTCGCCTCTGCTATCAATTAGTTCGATCCCCCCGACTGCCGGACTATTGCCAATGCCGGGCCAGACGCCGATATTCCCGACGGCGGTGCCGAACCCGATACCTGTTCCTACACCTGTTCCTACACCTTACGGGCTTTAGGTGCGATCGCGACGCTCAGTGATGAGTTATGAGTTAATGTAAAACTCACTAAACTCATCACTCAAAACTATTTAACGTCTTGGGGAGTTTCGGCCGAGTCTTCTGGCGACTCGGCTGGAGAATCTTCTAGGGGAGATAATTGTTGGCTGTACCCCAAGAGCGATCGAAGTTTCATGCGGTGGATGTAAGGCCAGCCGCCATTGGCTTCAATATTCCTAAGCAGTTTGTAAAGTGCTTGGCGGTTGTCGGGAAAAGACGCTTGAAACAAACCGTCCCGAATTTCCCGGTGCGAAGCTTCCAGCCTCCGCAGCAGGGCCAAAAGCAGCAGACTGTCTCCCTGACAACTTTCGCCTAAAGTCCGAATCGCCTCTGTCAGCGATTGCATTTGAGACTGCAACTTTTCTGACTCTAAATCTTTGCCGTTGTCCATACTGCTGCTTCCTTTGAAATCTACAAGGCCTTTGTCCCCAGCCTTTTGGTCAACCGACTAATCGAGCTAGTCGCGATCGCCATTCGGGGTCATAAGCAAAGTAACTTAAGTAGGTTGACTTAAGCAATATTAATTTGCAGTCCAAGTCAGGAAAAGAGCACAACCCGTCGTACCATGTGTATTGGGCTGCGATCCGAACACGATTGAGAAATCATAAGTTCATGCTTATTTTCACGGCACACTAGCTTGATTTTTGGAGTCAATGCCGGTGTCGGTGAAGCGAGCGATCTGGATCTAAATGCTGCCCTAAGCGCTGGCCTAGCCTGCCGGCGGGCAATTATATTTTGCTCGAAGTAGGGCTTTTTCTTAATATAATCCGATGTTGGATATTGAGGTTTGCAATGAAATATCGTGCTTTAATTGTTGCACTTTTAGCATTTTGCATGAGTGCGCTGGTTGCTTGTTCTTCTGCTCCTGACACGACGGTGGCGACTACTGAGTTGCTCACCTACGACGAGATTAGAGGTACTGGCTTGGCTAATAACTGCCCTAGCTTGGCAGAAACTTCTCGGGGATCGATCCCCATCGAAGCGGGCGCCACCTATAAACTGACTGGTTTGTGTTTGCAGCCCACAACTTATTTTGTGAAGGAAGAACCAGCAAACAAACGCCAAGAAGCGGAATTTGTGCCTGGTAAATTGCTGACCCGGTTCACGTCGAGCATTGACCAAGTTCAAGGTACGCTCAAGGTCGGTACAGACGGAACTCTGACTTTCACAGAAGAAGACGGCTTGGATTTTCAAGCTATTACGATTCAGTTACCGGGCGGAGAGCAAGTACCTTTCTTGTTTACCATTAAACAGCTAGTTGCAAGTTCCGAACCGGGAGTGGTTGCTATCAATACTTCCACCGATTTGAGAGGGGAGTTTAACGTTCCTTCTTACCGCAGCGCAGGCTTTTTAGATCCTAAAGCTCGCGGGGTATCGACTGGCTACGACAATGCTGTAGCGCTTCCGGCTACTGACAATTCCAAACGTGTGCGGGCTAATGTTAAGGTAGCTGACACGCGCACCAAGGCGGGCAAAATTTCTCTCCAAGTTGCTAAAGTCAACAGCGCCACTGGCGAAGTTGGTGGGATTTTTGAGAGCACGCAGCCTTCTGATACTGATTTGGGAGCTAGACCGGCTCTGGACGTTAAAATTCGGGGTTTGTTTTACGCTCGCATTGAGCCTTCTGTGTCATAAAATTGGCTTTCTGGATCGATCGAACTTGAGCAGTTTCTGGCCATAAAGCTCCTGCTCGCCCTTCATTAGCCAACAGTCTTGAGCAACATAACTTAGGACTGTTGACTAATGACTAAATTTCTGATTAAATAGTGGTCATTCGCAAGTTATGAAGTTGGGATTTTTTATTAATTAAAGTATTGTATTCAAACCGCTTTCAGTTTATAATATTTTTTTCAAAAAACCTGGTTAAATTGGGGATGCGGTCGAAGGCGTTCTACCTGGTAAAAGTCTGCCTTATGCCGAAAAAATGCGGAGAATCCCGCTAAATCCGTTCACGTACCGAAAACTCAACTGGTGTGTCCGCTATCACACCTATTAAGTGCTAGGATTACACTACCTAAAAGTGAATTTTTTTAGACTAGATTAGAAGCTAGATCTAAAGCAACCTCAGTCCTCTGCTCTACCCACCCTTATGCCACCATGTCTACCACACTGCCGAACGAGCTAAAAAGCGAAAATTTGCAATTGTTGCGCGAGTACCAACTTTCTGGATCGAATGAAATCCGCAATCAGTTAGTTAAACTGAATATTGGACTGGTCAGAAAAGAAGTTTACCACTGGATCAACCAGTGCGGTGAAAGCTACGACGATTTGCTGCAAGTCGGATGTATTGGGTTGATCAGGGCGATCGAGCGGTTTGATATCGCGAAGGGGCACGCTTTTAGTTCCTTTGCCATTCCCTACATTCGGGGCGAAATTCAACACTACTTGCGGGACAAAAGCCCTTCTGTGCGGTTTCCCCGCCACTGGCAGTCCCTGGAACGCAAATCAGTAGCAGCGATCAAGGAGTTGCAGGTGCAGTTAAACCGCAAACCTACGGATGCTGAAGTAGCAGCAGTCCTTGAGGTTTCTTTACAAGAATGGCAAGAAATTAAGTTGGCCCATCTCAACAGATCGCCTCTAAGTTTGGACGCGCCGATGCAAGATGAAGATGAGGGGGCGACTTGTCTGGGAGAATTGGTGCCCGATAGCAAGTATCGGAGTTTTCAGTTGGCGCAAGAGGATCAAATTCGCGTACAGCAAGCTTTGGCTATGTTGGAACAACGGACTCGCGAGATATTGGAGTTTGTTTTTCTCTACGATTTGACGCAGAAGGAAACGGCTGAACGCTTGGGTATCAGTGCGGTGACTGTTTCTCGGCGAGTTAAGAAGGGACTGGATTTGCTCAAAGAGATTATGACTAAACAGCTTTAGGTATTAGTCATTAGTCATTAGTCATTGGTCATTAGTCATTGGTCATTTGTCAGCAGTAGTTATACCAATTCACAAAAGTAGTGCGACATATAAATTATCAGCTATCGTCTGTAGGGAAACGGCACTGCCGTGTCCGGCCGATGGTGAGAGTGAATGAACGATAATTTATATAAGACAATTACTATACAATACTCCGGACAGTTTTTGAGATCGAGGCTGAAACCCTCATTCTACCGTTAGCATTCGACCTCACTGAGAAGGCTGAAACCCTCATTCTGCCGTTAGTGATTGAAAACTGTCCGGACTATTGACTATAGCAAGAGTTTTTTAAATTGGTATTAGTCAACAGTCAGCAGTAGTCAGTCAATAGTCAACAGAGATCGGTAATTAGTCAGTTGCTACCAAGAACAAATGACTAATGACTAATGACTAATGACTAATGACTAATGACTAATTTTTAGAGGCTGCGGACAAATTTATCGAGCCTTTCTACGGCTTTTTTAATTGTGCCTAAATCGGTAGCGTAAGACAAGCGAATATGGTCGTCTGCACCAAATGCAATCCCCGGAATAACTGCTACTTGCTGCTGTTCTAAGAAAGCGTCGCAAAATTCCAAAGAATTCATTCCCGTCTTGCTGATGTTGACAAACATATAGAAAGCACCGTCTGGTTTAATACAGCTAATTCCAGGGACAGCATCGAGTAATTCAAATATTACCTGACGCCTTTCGGCAAAAGCTAGACGCATTGTTTCGACAGACTCTTGACTGCTTTCCAAAGCTGCGATCGCACCGTACTGTGCAAAGGTACACACGTTTGAGGTACTGTGACCTTGAATGGTGCTGGTGGCTTTGATTAATTCGATCGGCCCGGCCAAATAACCGATTCGCCAGCCTGTCATCGAGTAAGCTTTAGCAAAACCGCTGCTGATCAGGGTGCGATCGAAGATTTCTTTGCCTAGGGAACCGATGCTGACGTGTTGGGCGCCGTCATATATAATTTTTTCGTAAATCTCGTCAGCAACGACTAAAATATCTCGATCGACTATCACCTCGGCCAAGGCTTTGATTTCCGCCGGAGTATACACCATTCCCGTCGGGTTAGAAGGCGAATTCAGTACAAATAACTTGGTTTTGGGAGTAATCGCTCGACTCAGTTGTTCCGGTGTAATTTTATATCCTGTAGAAGCATCAGTCCGTACAATTACTGGCTTGCCACTAGCGAGTTTCACCATTTCAGGGTAGCTTAGCCAGTAGGGAGCAGGAATAATTACTTCCTCTCCAGGCTCGATCAGAGCCATCATCAGATTGTAGAGGGAATGCTTGCCGCCGTTGGTGACAATAATATTTTCCGGTTGATAGTTGAGATTGTTGTCATCGCGGAGTTTGCGGGCGATCGCAGCTTTTAACTGCGGTTCCCCAGACACAGGGCCATACTTAGTCTTCCCCGCGTCTAAAGCTTGTTTTGCCGCTGCTTTAATGTGTTCGGGCGTATCAAAGTCGGGTTCTCCCGTACTCAAACTACAGACATCAATCCCTTCGGCCTTCATGGCTTTAGCCTTAGCGGCGATCGCCAAGGTTATAGAAGGAGAAACCTCACCCACTCGTGCTGCCAATTTAATCATTGGATTTTAGATATTAGATTTTTGACTTTAGATCATAGGGTGACAAATGTTGATATTCAACCCTGTTGTTAGGGAATTATGACATTTGTTTACATAGTACGTAAAGGATTAAGCAATTAAAGAATAAAAATTAAAGAAGCTGTTAGTTTTAATTTTTATTTTTAAATTTTTAAATTTTGACGTTATTATTGTACCATTTTTGATGCCTCGTTACCCTCAACCCCGATCTGCAAGCTTATGGATCTCAAATCTCTGATTCGCGACATTCCTGATTTCCCAAAGCCGGGAATTATGTTTCGAGACATTACAACTTTGCTGCGCGACCCGCAAGGGCTGAGCTACACCATTGACAGCTTAGCCGAAAAATGCTCGGCAATGTCTGTTGACTATGTGGTGGGCATGGAATCGCGAGGCTTTATCTTTGGCGCGCCGTTGGCTTATAAAATGGGAATAGGCTTTATTCCTGTCCGCAAACCAGGGAAACTGCCAGGTGCGGTTCATTTTGCTGAGTACGAATTGGAATACGGTGTCGATCGACTGGAGATGCACCAAGATGCGATGACTTCCGGTAGCCGGGTGCTGATTGTGGACGATTTAATCGCCACTGGCGGAACAGCGGCGGCGACGGCTAAGTTGCTGGAGCAAGGTGGCTGCGAGCTTGTCGGTTTTGCTTTTATCATTGAATTGCAGGCTTTGGGCGGCAGGCAGAAATTGCCCGATGTGCCGATCGTCACGCTAGTTGAATATTAGTTAGTTAACTGTTGGCAGTCAACTGTCAACAGTTGACTGTTGACAAATAATATTCTTGAGCTTTGCATCGGAATTATTCATCTCTCTCTTCTCTTTCTCTGCGATCTCTGCGTTCTCTGTGGTTACATAATTCCGATGCAATCAGCATTAATATCATTCACCATTCTTCCAATCTAAAATCTAAAATCTAAAATCTAAAATCGTATGACTTCTATTAAATCTAATCGAAATTGGCAATTATTGAGTTCTCTGTTTGCTGGGGAAACATTTACTTATGTTTTCAAGCGACTGTTGCAGGCACTTTTAACGCTATTTTTGGCATCGATGCTTTGTTTTGCAATTATTGAACTAGCACCGGGAAATTACTTGGATACTTTGAGCCAAAATCCGAAGATTTCGCCGGAGACACTCAAGCAGCTCGAACAGCAGTTCGGCTTAGATAAACCAGCGATTGTGCAGTATTGGCTGTGGCTGCAACAAATTGTGACGCGGGGAAATTTTGGCACGAGTTTTGTGTATCAGCGATCCGTAGCTTCGCTGCTGTGGGAACGGGTACCGGCGACGTTATTAATGGCGATCGCATCTTTGATTGTAACTTGGGCGATCGCGATTCCCTTGGGAATTGTCGCCGCCGTCAATCAAAACCGCACAGTCGATCGAGTTCTGCAAGTAGTTAGCTACACCGGACAAGGATTTCCGAGCTTTATCACAGCGTTACTGCTGCTATTTTTCGCACAGAATACTTCGCCTCTGTTTCCCGTCGGAGGAATGACAAGCATTGACCATGCAGACTTACCTTGGTGGGGTCAAATTCTCGATTACGGCTGGCACTTAATTTTGCCAACAGTCGCCCTCAGCGTTACTGGTTTTGCTGGTTTGCAAAGATTGATGCGCGGACAATTGTTAGACGTGCTGCGTCAAGATTACATCCGAACGGCAAGGGCGAAAGGTTTGCCGGACGATCGAGTAATTTACATTCATGCTTTGCGGAATGCTGTTAATCCGTTGATTACGCTATTGGGTTTTGAGTTTGCTAGTTTGTTGAGCGGTGCGTTTATTGCGGAATTTTTCTTTAATTGGCCAGGTTTGGGAAAGCTGACTTTGGAGGCGGTGAACAATCAAGATTTGTATTTAGTAATGGCAAGTTTGATGATGGGTGCGACCATGTTGATTGTTGGGAATTTGTTGGCAGATTTGCTGCTGAAAGCTGTCGATCCTCGGATTAAGCTGGAAGATTTGAAATAGAAGACTTAATTCAGTAATATGAGGTACGCAAGGGAGATTTGTAATAGTCAATATAGCAAAACCATTTGATTTGTAAACAATCGATTCAATCATCACAAGCGTTTCAGGTTGTTCTACATTCACGACTCAAATAGACTTGCTATAGTCAATAGTCAACAGTCAACAGTCAACAGTATTCCCATTACCCATCCCCTATGCCCCATGCCCCCTGACCAATCTCGGAGTGTTTTATGTCAGAAAAACAACCAAACGATGTAATGAGTTTTAGCCGCTTTGCCGACTGGTGCAGGCATATTGACAGTCTTTCAGAAGAGGCAAGGCACACAGTTAAAGTGTTGTTAAAAAAAGCTGGCACTGATGACCCTGAAGCAGCGGAGCAGATACTTTCAAGCATGACAGAACTCGATCTCAACAGAAATCGAATTACCGACATCAGCTTCCTCGGCTCGCTCACCAATCTGACCACACTCGATCTCAGCTACAATCAAATTAGCGACATCAGCTCTCTCGGTTCGCTCACCAATCTGACAACACTGTCTCTCCGCGGCAATCAAATTACCGACATCAGCTCCCTCGGCTCGCTCACCAATCTGACCACACTGGATTTCGGCGACAATAAAATTACCGACTTCAGCTTTCTCGGCTCGCTCACCAATCTGACCACACTGAATCTCTACAACAATCAAATTACCGACATCAGCTTCCTCGGCTCGCTCACCAATCTGACCACACTCGATCTCTGGCGCAACCAAATTACCGACATCAGCTTCCTCGGCTCGCTCACCAATCTGACAACACTTTCTCTCGAAAACAATAAAATTACCGACATCAGCTTCCTCGGCTTGCTCACCAATCTGACAACACTGGATCTGTGCAGAAATAAAATTGCCGACATCAGCTTCCTCGGCTTGCTCACCAATCTAACCACACTCAATCTCGACAGCAATGGAATTACCGACATCAGCTTTCTCGGCTCGCTCACCAATCTGACCACACTGAATCTCTACCACAATCAAATTACCGACATCAGCGCCTTGCGTAAGCTCACCAATCTGACAACACTGCATCTCGGCGGCAATCAAATTACCGACATCAGCGCCTTGCGTAAGCTCACCAATCTGACAACACTGGATCTGTGCAGAAATAAAATTACTGATATCAGCGTGTTAGGCCTCCTCGCACAAAAACGTCTTACTCTCTCGACTACGCCAATTGATGCTCAAAAAGCCACAGAAGCAGTCAAAGTTGCCTATGCCACTATTGGCTTAGAAGAACCCTCCGTTATTGTTTGCAGCAGTCCCCGCGATGCTTTTCTCCAACTCTTCAACTTGCCCAAAGGCGACCATTCACCAAACTGGTCAAAGGAAGAGCATTGGGATAGATTGGGGAAAAAGCTAGAGTGGAAATGGATGTCCCCATCGATTGTGAGAGAATTTACAAATCCGGCGGTGTGGGAGTATGAGCTTGATCGCATGACGATCGAGTCCGAAGCAGACAGCACACTGAGTTCGCTAATGTACGAAGTTGTTGAGGAATATGCTCGATCGGAACGAACGATGGGGATTTTTTTTCCCGCTCATTTGTTATACCTGAAATCCGCTGAAACCCCCACGACTTTGTTTAAAGAAATCTATTTGACTCAATGGTATATTTCTTCATTAGGCGTCAATATTTCCCAAAAAGCTCAAGAAATACATCACTGCCAAAAGCAGCTTTTCGAGCATTGCGGTTGGATATTTCCCTTTGAAAAAATTTGCGCGGTGTGCGATCGCCCGCGCCACCTGCGCTTTGACAGTCAAAACCGCTTGCACGCGGAAGGAGAACCTGCCATTGAGTTTGCGGATGGATGGAATTTTTATTATTATCATGGTGTCAGATTGCCTGAAGAATATGGCAAAGTCCACCCAAATCAATGGCAATCCCAATGGATTTTAGCAGAAGATAATGCCGAAGTTCGGCGAGTGTTAATTGAAGAAATTGGTTACGCTCGCATTTGTCAAGAATTGTCAGCAAAACAAATAGATAGTTGGCAGGAGTATGCACTATTACAAATAGGTGACGCCGATGATATAGATGACGCCTATGATGTCGAGCCGATTATTTTGTTAAAAATGACTTGTCCAAGTACGGGATTCATTCACGCTTTGAGAGTGCCGCCTGACCTGACATCAGCGAGGGAGGCAATTCGCTGGGTAAATTGGGATATTGATCCAGAGGAATTTTCCGTGCAGACTTGATATAATTGTGGCGAGGGATTTCTACAAGTAGTCAGCTACACTGGACAAGGATTTCCCAGCTCGCTCGCAGCAAAGCTGCTGCTATTTTTTGCTCAGAATACGAAGCCTCTGTTTCCCGTCGGAGGAATGACGAGTATTGACCACGCTGACTTACCGAATGTGGGGTCAAATCCTCGATTACGGCTGGCACTTAATTTTGCCAACAGTCGCTTTGAGCCTTACTGGTTTTGCTGGCCGGCAAAGATTGAGGCGCGGACAATTGTTGGACGTACTGCGTCAAGATTACATCCGAAAAGCACGGGATCGCCTGTTTGGCGGACGATCGAGTAATTTACATTCACGCTTTGCGGAATGCTGTTAATCCGTTGATTACGCTATTGGGTTTTGAGGCAAGCTAGTTTGTTGAGCGGTGCGTTTATTGCCGAATATTTCTTTAATTAGCCGGGTTTGGGAAAGCTGAATTTGGAGGCGGTGAACAATCAAGATTTGTATTTAGTAATGGCAAGTTTGATGATGGGTGCGGCGATGTTGATTGTTGGGAATTTGTTGGCGGATTGGCTGCTGAAAGCTGTCGATCCTCGGATCAAGCTGGAAGATTTGAAATAGAAGACTTAACTCAGTGAGAAGATGTCAGTTGTAACTTAAATCTTGCACCATTCTAAATAATCTGTAGGGGCGGTCTCACCAACAGTTTTAAATAATACAGACAGGTTAAACAAACCCGCTCCCACCCACAAAAAAAGCCCCTTATTGATATTGGTGCAAGATGTCAGTTGTAAATAAAATTTTGTCCCTTTCCGAGTGTTTTATGTCAGAAAAACAACCAAACCAGCCAATGATTTTTAGCCGCTTTGCCGACTGGTGCAGACATATTGACAGTCTTTCAGAATCGGCAAGGTACACAGTTAAAGTGTTGTTAAACAAGGCTGTCACTGATGACCCTGAAGCAGCGGAGCAGATACTTTCAAGCATGACAATACTGTATCTTGACAACAATCAAATTACCGACATCAGCGTCCTCGGCTCGCTCACCAATCTGACAACACTGTTTCTTAACGACAATCAAATTACCGACATCAGCTCCCTCGGCTCGCTCACCAACCTGACAACACTGTTTCTTAACGACAATCAAATTACCGACATCAGCTCCCTCGGCTCGCTCACCAATCTGACAATACTGTCTCTTGACAACAATCAAATTACCGACATCAGCGTCCTCGGCTCGCTCACCAATCTGACAGCACTGTTTCTCAGCACCATTGAAATTACCGACATCAGCTCTCTCGGCTCGCTCATCAATCTGACCAGACTCGAGCTGTGCGACAATCAAATTACCGACATCAGCGCCTTGCGTAAGCTCACCAATCTGACAGGAGTGAATCTCTACAACATTCAAATTACCGGTCTGTGCGTGTTAGGCGAACTCGCGCAGAAACGTCTTACTCTCTCTACTAGGCAAATTGATGCTCAAAAAGCAACAGAAGCAGTCAAAGTTGCCTATGCCGCTATTGGCCTAGAAGAACCATCCGTTATTGTTTACAGCAGTCCCCGCGACGCTTTTCTCCAAATCTTCAACTTGTCAAAAGGCGACCATTCACCAAACTGGTCAAACGAAGGAGATGGAAATAGATTGGGGAAAAAGCTAGACTGGAAATGGATCTCCGTGTTCCCATCGATTGTGAGAGAATTTGCAAGTCCGGCGGTGTGGGAGTATGAGTTCCGGCGCATAAGGATCGAGCCCGAAGCAGACAGCATACTGAGTTCGCTCATGAGGGAATTGGTTGACGAATTTGAGCAATCGGAACAAAGGATGGGGAATGTTTTTCCCGCTGATTTGTTAGGCTTGAAATACCCTGAAACCCCCACGACTTTGTGTAGAGAAATCTATTTGAGTGAACTTTATATCTCTTCACTAGGCGTCAATATTTCCCAAAAGGCACAAGAAATACTTCGCTGTCAAAAGCTGCTTTTCGAGCATTGCGGTTGGATATTTCCCTTTGAAAAGTTTTGCGCGGTGTGCGATCGCCCGCGCCACCTGCGCTTTGACAGTCAAAACCGCTTGTACGCGGAAGCAGAACCTGCGATCGAGTTTGCCGACGGATGGAATTTTTACTATTATCATGGTGTCAAATTGCCGGAAGAATACGGCAAAGTCCACCCAAATAAATGGCAATCCCAATGGCTTTTAGTAGAAGAGAATGCCGAGCTGAGGCGAGTGTTAATTCAAGGGATTGGTTACGCTCGCATGATTCAAGAATTGTCAGCAAAAAAAATAGATAGTTGGCAGGAATATGCACTATTACAAATAGATAATGCCGATGTCGAGCCGATTTGTTTGTTAAAAATGACTTGTCCAAGTACGGGATTCATTCACGCTTTGAGAGTGCCGCCTAACCTGACATCTGCTAGGGAGGCAATTCGCTGGGTAAATTGGGATATCGATCCACAGGAATTTTCCGTGCAGACTTGATGATGGTTGTCGCCGCTACACACAAAGCCCACCGTCGCAGGCTTTAAGATTAAAGTTAAAAAATAATTTCTGACCGTACAGATCCAAAATTATAGAGTCAGCGTATATTACTAATGAACGCAGTACAAAATTTCATAGGTTCGCACCGCTAAAAATTTCAGCTTGCCTGTTTGCAGTTGAGCTGCGATCGCCCTTGGCTACACAGCCAACTATAAAATACGGCTAAGTGATCTTTATTTAGGATTGGGTTTATTTGAACCCGGTGGCTGGTTTATATATCATTTGATCTGCCTGTAATACTTTTATGGCAACCCACCCCTACAGCCGAAAATAACAAAAACTATCCTAAAAGTGCGAACTTGTGATATTTTAACTGATAATACCACCGCCGTTAGGCAACAGAAGTATCAAATTTAGAGGCTGATTAGAAAATGGCAGAAATTAGAGGCACCGGCCAAGCAGACTTGCTAGCAGGAACTCCGGAAGATGACCTGATTTTTGGTTTGATGGGCACTGACACCATTGCCGGAAACTCTGGTAATGACAGCATTTATGGAGGTAAGCAAAGCGATTTAATTGATGGCAATTCTGGTCAAGATTCGCTTTTTGGAGATTTAGATAACGACATTATTAACGGCGGAGAAGGTAACGATTTTTTAGTGGGCGGAAAAGGCAGCGATTCCATATCGGGCAACTCTGGCAATGATGTTTTGTCGGGCGATCGAGATACTGATATCCTGATAGGCGGAGACGGGGCAGACCTATTTGTTTTGAGGCGCTACGCTGAGGCTGACCCTTCCCGTACCAGTGGCGGTGTTAGTTTGGCAAATGCCGACCTGATCGCCGATTTTGTACCAGGTACAGATTTAATCGGTTTGGGGGAAGGTCTCAGTTTTAGCGACTTGAATATTCTGGAAGCTGGAAACGATACTGTTATTCAAGACCGGGTAACAGGAGAATTTCTCGCTACTCTCAGAGGGGTGAGGCAAAGTGCGATTAACCAGGCAAGTTTCACTAATAATATTGGCAGCGTTGTTCCCAGCCCCCCGCCTCCAGCCCGGACAACGGCTTATGCTTTAACTCCTGCTAATCGGATTGTCGGTTTTAGTCTTTCCAATCCGGGAAGTGTCATCACAGATTTGCCCGTGACTGGATTGCAAGCGGGAGAAAGTTTGCTGGGAATTGATTATCGGCCGGCTAACGGTTTGCTTTACGGTGTGGGTTCTAGCAATCGCTTGTATACTGTCAATCCGATGACTGGGGAAGCAAGTCCAGTCGGTAACGGGGAGTTTGCTGTTCCCCTAACTCCGGGGGCTGCGGGTTTTGATTTCAATCCCACAGTCGATCGAATTCGGTTTGTCAATCAAGCCGATCAAAACGCCCGCCTCAACCCGGATAACGGGACACTTGTGGATTTTGACACGCTGGCGGGGGGAATTCAACTCGACGGGAATTTAGCTTATGTTGCGGGCGATCGCAATTTTGGGTCAAATCCGGCGGCAGCAGGGGCTGCGTATGTGAATAACTTTGCAGGGGCAACTTCGACAACGCTGTTTGTAATTGACAGCGATTTGGATGTTTTGGTGCGACAAGATCCGCCGAATAATGGAGGGTTGAATACGATCGGATCTTTGGGAGTTGATGCGAATAGCGTTCTCGGCTTTGATGTCAGGAGTATTGGCGGCCGCGAGGTGGCAGTGGCGGCGCTGGAAGTTGGTGGCATTTCCGGCTTGTACAATATCAATTTAAGTAGCGGTCAAGCTTCCTTTGTCGGTCAAATTGCCGACGGGAGACAGATTAACGGTTTGGCTTTGCCTTTGCCTACAGCTTACGCTTTAACTGTTAGAAATGGCGCTGAAACAATTGTCGGTTTAAATGAGGCGGCACCGCGGGCGATTCTCAGTGATGCAGCAGTTACAGGGTTGCAGCCTGGAGAAAGTTTGCTGGGAATTGATTTTCGCCCCGCTAACGGTGTGCTATACGGTGTGGGTTCTAGCAATCGCTTGTACGCGATTAATCCAGTTACTGGGCAAGCAAGTGCAGTCGGTAGTGGCCAGTTTGCTGTTCCCCTAACTCCGGGGGCTGCGGGTTTTGATTTCAATCCGACAGTCGATCGAATTCGCTTTGTCAATCAAGCCGGTCAAAACGCCCGCCTCAACCCGGATACGGGGGCACTTGTGGATTTTGACACGCTGACGGGGGGAGTTCAACTCGACGGGAATTTGGCTTATGCTGCGGGCGATCGCAATTTTGGCAATCCCGGCGCGGCTGCTGCTGCTGCGTATGTGAATAACTTTGCAGGGGCAAATTCGACGACACTATTTGCAATTGACACCAATTTAGACATTTTGGTGCGACAAGATCCGCCGAATAATGGGGTGTTGAATACGATCGGATCTTTGGGAATTGATGCTGGTACCGTTCTCGGCTTTGATGTCAGGAGTGTTGGCGGTAACGAGACGGCTTTGGCTGCGATCGAGGTTGGCGGAGTTTCCAGCCTGTACAATATCAATTTGACGACTGGTCAAGCTTCGATTGTCGGTCAAATTGGTGACGGGCGAGGGATTAAAGGCTTAGCACTGACTTTGATTTAAATAGGGGAAGGAAGAAGAAGGAAGAAGGAAGAAGGAAGAAGGAAGAAGGAAGAAGGAAGAAGGAAGAAAAATAATTAAACTTTTTTAATTTACCAATGCCCAATTCCCGATTCCCGATTCCCAATGCCCAATTTGAGTTAATCTATTATTTTGCCAACCAAGATAATATGTTATCTCAAGTTTTTTACTTGCTACGTTCCCGCAGTGACGGCAAATATTTGTCCGCGAATCCCAATCCAGATGCGGCAGTGAGTTACCTGCTGATGTTTCGCGAAGACTATGACGCTTTGAGCTATCTCAATGCCCACGCTGCTGATGTTGCCGATCGATTTGGAGTAGAATCGATTTCCGGTTCTCAGGTAAAAAAGCTACTTGAACGTTGGGGCTTTAACGGTGTGGGGGTTGTTCAAGACCCGCTGTTACCCAATATTGAGTTTTTATTGACAAAGGATTGACAATTGACAAGATTTGGTATTCACCCGGTTTCAGGAAGAAATCGGGTTTTTTTGTCAAGTTTTGAGGAGCTCGCCCGATCGAGCTTGTACACTTCTGTGCCCCATATTTAGTGCAAATTGTCAAATATATTAACCTTTAACCCTAAATCTGAATCCTGTTGTATATTCGTAGTCTGTTGATTTATTCCGACACGTCAGTACACAACCTATGGTTAGAGAATTAGAGCGATCGAGTGCCAGCGATCAACGCAACCTGTCCGATTTTCCCGAAACAGCACCCGCAGCCAATCCAGTATTTTTTAGGACTTACAGCCGCCGTACCGAGACAGGGCGGGAGACTTGGGAGGAAGTGTGCGATCGAACAGTTAAGGGGCTGCAAAAGCTTGGAAACCTCACCCCCGAAGAAACACAACTGCTGCACCGGATGCAAAACCAGCTCAAAACCCTCGCTTCAGGCCGCTGGCTGTGGGTAGGTGGCAGCAAATGGATCGAGCAACCAGAGAATTTTTCCGGCGCATATAATTGCTCCTCAACAAATATTCTCGACTGGCGTTCCTTTGGTTTGTTGATGGATTTGGCAATGATGGGCTGCGGCACTGGGGCAGTCTTGGAACCACAATATATCAACCAACTGCCACCGATTCGCAACCGTTTAACCCTAACCATGCAAGGCGAAATCGGCTCTACACCCGCCCAGTCGCGCCGTCAAGAAACAGAAGTAAAAATAGACGAAAAAACCGCAACTATTTATGTCGGAGATTCTCGCCAGGGTTGGGTAAAATCCTATCAAACTTTGCTGGAATTATCCACAGATGAAAGATTTGCAGGAGAAGTTCAAGTATTCATCGATTTGAGCGACGTTCGCCCGGTAGGAGAACCTTTAAAAGGTTTTGGCGGAGTAGCAAATCCGGTGAAATTGCCCGACCTTTATCAGCGCTGCGCCGCAATTTTGAATAAAGCTTTAGGGCGGCAGTTAAATTCAGTTGAATGCTGCGTGTTGATTGATGAAGCTGCGGTCACGATCGTCGCCGGCAATATTAGAAGATCTGCCGGGATGCGTCAGTTTTCTTTTGATGACGAACTGGGGGCAAATGCTAAAAATAATTTGTGGCAACAAGATGAAAGTGGCAACTGGAGAATAGATCCAGAACGCGATGCCCTTCGGATGGCCAACCATACGCGAGTTTTCCATACCAAACCTACACTAGAAGAATGTATTGATGCTGTCCGTAAACAGTATTACAGCGGCGAAGGTGCGATTCAATGGGCCGGCGAAGCTGTAGCTCGATCTAACGTTGATTTACTTTCTACACCGAGTCTTAAACTTGAGTTTTTGAAAGCTTATGACGAAGGAAAAGCTAAAGAGTGGTTGCAGGAACGCCATCCTAATATGACTGCTGGCGAGTTAGAGCATAGGTTAGTTCGTGTGGGCTTAAACCCGTGTGGTGAAATCATCGGCTCTAATTTTCATTGTGTCAGTGGCGACACTCTGCTAATTACTAGAGACGGACTGCATAAAATAAAGGACGTTCTTGGAACTGAAATCGAGATTTGGAATGGTAAAAGATGGAGCTGCGTCACACCATTTAAGACAGCGAGTGATACTTGTGGCGGGCGACGCAAACTTTATCGTGTAAAGTTTGGTGATGGTACTTATCTGGATGCCACAGAATATCATCGCTTTTTTGTCAAGGATCGCTTTGGTAAAGTTTACAGAGAAGTTCAAACCAAAGACTTGATGGATACAAGCCGCTATAGCATTCATACTGAACCTTTTACAATTCAGTATGAAGATGGCTTGAATATCGATTCAAGTTATGCTTACACTTTGGGGGTCGCTCTAGGAGATGGAACTACCGACAAAAATGACAATGCGAAAGTTCGACTTTACGAACATAAAATGGCATTGTCAGTAGCAGGAAATAAGTCTCCTGAAAGAAGCTATGACTATTTACCTGCTTTTACCGATGTAACTAACTTGAGCTTTTCTGGAGAGTTGCTGAAAAGTTTGAAAGTTAACCCAGAAGCACTAAATGTAATTGCGAGCTGGAATCGGCAAGCAATTTTACATTTTATTGCTGGATTAGCCGATACGGACGGCTCGAATACCCACAGTAATGGTATCAGAATTTATATTTCTGACCGCGATCGCGCTTTTAGAGTTCAGTTACTTTTGACCAAATGTGGTATTCGTTCGTCGCTAAATCTTTGCGCTCATCAAGGGTCAATTACTAATTACGGTGTCCGAAGTCGAGATTTGTACTACTTGCAAATTACTGAATGTGGTGAAATTCCTTGTCAGCGGTTAGATGTGAGCAAAGGGACGAATGCTAAACACAAAGGTAAATGGCAAGTGGTCAGAAGTGTCGAAGAATTACCAGGATTGCACGATACTTACTGCTTCAACGAACCAGAGTTTCATAAGGGAGTTTTCGGCAATACCCTAGCTGGAAACTGTAATTTGGCGGAGGTTCACCTCAATCAAATTGACCCTTACAACTTCAAAGAACAGGAAGAAGCTTTCAGGGCTGCGGCTCTATCTGTCGCGGTACTTCTCAATCACAAATTTCTTGAACCCCGCTATCAATACAGCCGCGAATTAGACCCGATTGTCGGCGTATCTTTCACGGGATTGTTCGATTTCTTCGTTCATGCTTTTGGCGTTGAGTGGCTGCGCTGGTGGGTGGAAGGCCGCCCGCAAACTCCGCAAGGAATCGCTTTTAAACAGCGGGAAGAAGAGTATTTGAGTGGTTGGCGCGAGATTGTCGATCGGGTAGTATGGGATTATTGCGATCGTCATTCCTTAAAACGCCCCAATCGCTGCACAACCGTTCAACCATCGGGTACTAAATCTCTGCTGACAGGTGCTTCTCCCGGCTGGCATCCGCCGAAAGCCCAGCGTTTCATTCGCCGAATCACTTTCGGCAAAAACGACCCCGTAGCCCTCGCCTGCATCGACTACGGATACAACGTGATTCCGTCTCAATCTGACAAAGATGAAAACGGCAATTTGCTGAACAATCCCTTCGACGAACGCTGTACAGAATGGCTGGTAGAAATACCTGTTGCGGTAAGTTGGGCTGACTTGCCCGGTGCTGATGAAATTGACATTAACAAGTTCTCAGCGGCGGCACAAATGGACTTTTATATGCAGGTGCAAAAGTTCTATGTCAGACATAACACTTCAGCCACGATTGAACTGCGCGAAAATGAAGTGGAAAGTTTGGGCACTCGGATTTATGAAGCGATTCGCGATGATGAAGGCTACATTTCCGCAGCGCTTTTGGCTCGGTTTGATGCTCTTGAAACTTTTCCGCGTTTGCCCTTTGAACCGATAAACAAGGAAACTTACACCAAGATGGTGGAAGAGACTTTAGCGCGCCGCCAAATAGATGTTTTTCATGCGGCACTAAGTCGTTATGACTTAGGTGAAATGATGGATTCAGGGCCAGCGGGCTGCGATTCCGATAAGTGTTTGATGCCAGAGACTAAGGCTATGTAATAGCCTTGAAAGAAATCCCCCGTTTGGGGGATTTTTTTATGTTGTTTTTAAGTGCTGGTTCAGCAAAAATCGTAGGGGTGAGTTCACCAACCATAATTGCCTAAAATCAATAATCTCGTAAACCCGCCCCCACCCAACGACTAATTGTCACTCTCTCCCCGTGTCCGGGAAGGGATTCTTTGAAAATTACCGATCGAATGTTCTGTAGCAAGTGTCAGCTTGCTGCGACTCTAGCAAGTCGGGGTTAAATATCACCGCGAATTTCCCGCCAGGAACCAAGCGACGGAGAATCTCTAGATGACCGTCCGCATCCGATCGAGTGCGGAACTGACCAACTGTCAACCGCTGCATTTTGGGCAGCAAACGAACCAGCACCCAAGGATAAAGTCGTTCTTTGTAAGGCATAATTAACTTGTCTCCATTACGTATGGGAGCCAGAGCCAGTGCTGATAGGTTGGTAGCCGGGACGCACTGGCTTTCTGACGAATGTGATGTTCTCCTCTCATACTACGGACAAATTATGGTTAAGTCAACTTAACCATAGGAATTCTGAATTTGGATAGTTAATGAGTAGTGTGGGGGAAAAACTCAAACAGCGACGCCAATCGCTTTCTTTAACGCAGCAGCAAGTTGCGGATGAATTGGGCGTGAGTGTAACCACTGTGAAAAATTGGGAAGCGGGTAGACATATTCCAAAACTCTATCTCGAACAGACGAAAGTATTGTGCGACCTCCTGAAGCTGTCCTTAGACGATTTGGTAGATTAAATATTTTTTAAATTTGTAACTAATAGCAACATGATAAGAGGTGCAATTTCAGATGAAATTCCTGGGAAGCTGGCACAGACGATCGCCGGGTGCTGCGTGGCAGTTCTTGGCTCAACAATGCGATCCTTTGCCGCAGTGCCTATCGTACCAGGAAGCGGGCGAACGTCCGCACAACGACATCGGTTTTCGCGTTGCTTTGGTTTCCGGTTCTGTGCTGTAGTCTCCCATTTTGACAACTGTCGTTACAGAGACAAGGAGTATTAAGTAGGTCGGCGCAAAAAAACCGAACTATGTTAAGATAAGTAAACAAAGAGAATATATCTACTGAGGTAACTAAA
>NZ_JAUPTE010000053.1:0-1848 GCF_036701705.1 Microcoleus sp. w1-18aA5
ATCTGAGTTACATATCGATCGGGCTTATTTATCTAGTCACTGGGTGACACAAAGGAATGATAAATTACAGATATTTTGCAAGGCGTGGCCAGTCAAAAATTCTGGACGGTTTGATAAAAATTCTTTTTTCCTTGACTGGGATACGCATTTAATTAGCTGTCCCAATCAGGTAAGTATCCCATTTGAACCGGGGAAAACTGTTCATTTTCCTCAGAATGAATGTGCAATTTGCCCTCTGAGGTCTGGTTGCACGAATAGTAAAAGAGGACGGACTGTATCAATTCATCCTGATGAAGCCTTAATGCAAGAGTTGCGAGCACGTCAATCCACTGCTATTGGTCGCCAAGAATTGAGAAAACGTACTACAGTTGAACACTCTCTGGCTCATATTGGCCATTGGCACGGGAATCGTGCTCGGTATCTTGGACTGCGGAAAAATCTCTTCGATTTACGGCGAGTCGCTGTTGTTCATAATCTTCATGTCATTGCTCGAATGGAGCAGGTTCGGCCAATTACACCAGGCATAGAGTCGAACTCATGCACTGGCTAATTTCATAAATTCCTTTTTTTGTCAACTCCTAATACTGAACCGACGCCCTAGGTATATATCGATGAGAATCGATTGTTAAAAAGGCTTGATTCCGGTGATTGGGGTATGAGGTTTAAGGCAGCTTATCCTTTGGAAAAGGCAAGCTCTGAATTCGCCTGAGCTGCCTTGGTTTCATCTCACTTTCACCGGGTTTGAGCTTTTGATGAGAGATGTTTTGCCTTGAATTGAGCGACTCTTTAGTCGAGGCAAAAAGTAGCGCGGGGACGGGTCAGCCACAAGCGCTGCTGACCCGTCGCACTCAGCCGGTGCGCGCTTCTAGACTGCGAGGAAAGTGGAGGCAGTCAGAGTATTAGTATTCACCCCAGTCAGGACGGCTAAAACCTCACTACCCACACGAATCTGATTCCCAGAGAACGACAATTGACCAAAGGTCAAACCGCCAGTCAGACCGATTTTGTCGGTACCCAACTTGAAGTCACTAATCGTATCGATGCCCTCGATGACGGCAAACACGAAGATATCCTTGCCGTTGCCACCGGTCAAGGTGTCGGTACCCAGCCCACCCGTCAAGGTGTCATCGCCATTGTCACCATTGAGTAAGTCGTTGCCCGCACTCCCGACTAGGAAATCAGTGCCATTGCCACCAATCAAGGTGTCGTTTCCGGCGTTACCGATGAGGCTGTCGTTACCGTTGCCGCCGTTGAGCGAGTCGTTCGCTGCTGTACCCGTGAGAGTGTCGTTGCCGCTGCCACCGGTTTGAGTACCGCCGACGGCGACACTGACATTCGCGCTGCTGGTGCCGCCTTTGCCATCGCTGATGCTGTAGTTAAAACTGGCGTTACCCGTGAAGTTAGTGCTGGGGGTGAAGATGACATTGCTATTAGAGAAGGTAACGCTGCCATTGACTGGATTACTGACCCCCGTCAGGCTGAGGCTATCGCCATCGGCATCGGTGTCGTTGGCTAACAGAGTTGAAGCCTCCAGGGTGACGGCAGTATTTTGAGCCGTGGTAGCGTTGTCGCTGTTAGCCACGGGGGGTTGATTGGTGGGAGTCGTTCCCTGACCAAACAGCACATAACTTTGCCCTGCAGTATTGATGCCGTTGGGGTCGGCACTATATGCCCCGATAATCAGGTCATCAAAGCCATCGCCGTTGACATCCCCGGCGCTGCTGACCGAGAAGCCTGATCGGTCATCCGCCGCGATGCCGTTAATGGCAAAGCCGTTGCTGCCGTTAAGTGTGGACAGGTTGAAACTGGCACCAAAGCCACTGTTGCTGCCAAACACCACATAACTTT